>NZ_JBEOUL010000009.1:0-254905 GCF_040304075.1 Kitasatospora sp. NPDC094015 | reverse complement strand
TGACGCGCCTTCACCGCCACCACCGCGATCAGATCACGCAAATGCGGCAGATCCCGCGCCAACACCTCGTACTGATCCCGCACCTCCCGCAGATCACCCTCCCTCACCTGCGGCCACGGCATCCCCGACACCACCGAGAAAAAGGTGTCCACACCCGACGGAACGACGATCGACGAGTACGACACGAGAGAGACCCCTGAACTGATGGACCGTCAGATGAAATGAGACAGAGCTCATTCGTCATGATCCAACTGGCAGGAGTCGACCCGAGGACATCAGCGGTACCCGAAGATGACCACTGGATGGCGGATCGGGATCCGCCCGCGGGCGCGGCCGGGAGGTCAGCCCGGGAGCGGCTCGCCGGGAAGCGGGCGGCCGACCGGGAGGTACCGCACCGGGGGCACCAGGGCGGTAGCAGCCTGGCCCAACTGCGGTGCCTCGAAGGCCTGTTCGGCGAACGAGACCGGCTGGCCCAGCAGCACGGCCAGCCGGCCGGCGAAGCCGCGCAGCCGATCGGCGCCGCCGCGCGGCACCGCCAGTTCGAGCGGCCGGCCGGCCGCTCCGACCGCGCACACCAGTCGTGCCACCGTCTCGGCGCGGACGCCGAGTTCGCGGATCCCGTCGAGGCTCGGCGCACCGCCCAGGCTGAGCCGGAGGTGGCCGGGGGCGATCCCGGTGAACCGCCGGTCCTCCCGCCAGGTGCCGGCGGCGCGCTCCGGCCGGATCCACAGGCCGAGGACCCGCCCGAGCGGGTCGACGGCCGCCTCGCTCAGCGCGGCGTGGGCCGCCACCGGGTCGGGCGGCGGGCCGTCCGCGACCGGGGCCCGCAGGGCGGCGGGGGCGACCCACTCGTCCAGCAGCCGTACCGGTTCGCCGTGCCGGGAGCGCGGGGCGCCGATCCACCGGTGGGGGCGGGCTGTCCGGTCGAGCAGCGACTCGGCCTCCGGCGGCAGGTCGACCCGCTCCAGCAGGCCGTCGCCGTCGCGCCGGCGCAGGTCGGTGACCGAGGCGACCGGCGGGAGCCCGTCGAGGTGCTCCGCCAGGGTGGTGAGCAGGGCGAGCCAGCCGGCGTCGGGGTCGGGCAGCCGCCGGATCACCGGGTCGACGGCGCTGAGGTATAGGTCCCCCTGCCGGGCGATCAGCTGCCAGCGCAGGAAGGTGAGGCAGCGGGCCAGCACGCCGGGCGCCTCGCCGTCCGTGATCGGCGCCGGGGCGCCCGGGCCGCCCGGGATCGGCCGGGCCCAGCTCACCTCGTGCCCGTCGGTCAGGGCGTGCTTGGTGGTGGGCAGCTGCGCGGCGTCCAGGCCGAGCCGGGCCAGCACCTCGTGGTGGATCCGGCCGGAGCGGTGCGGCGCCAGGTACCGCTGGTCCTGCCGGGACCGGTTGACGAAGGGCCGGGCCATCGCGTGCAGCCCGCCGAAGAGTTCCGGCTGGCTGCGGCCGTAGTTGAGGCGGGCGCACTCGGCCCACAGGGCGAGGGCCGGGTGCCGGGCGGGTGCGACGATCACGTCGTTGCCGACGCCGAGGCCCGGGTTCATGGTGAAGCCGGGCCGTGAGCGGGCGGTCCGGTCGAGCAGGTCGGGCAGCGTCTCGGTGGGGGTGAGCGCGCCGGTGAAGAGCATGTCGCCGTCCACGTAGGCGCCGCCGAACCGGCCGACGACGTCCACCCGCAGGTGGTCGCTGGCTGCGCCGTACCCGCGCGGGAGCTGCTTGGCCATCTCCAGGACGAACGGCCGGTGCAGCCGCATCGGGGCGCCGGCGTGGAACACCTCGTGCAGGTCGACCAGGTGGATGCCGTGGGCGCGCGCCCAGTCGACGGTGGAGCGGACCGCCGCCAGCCTGCGGTCCCCGCTGTCGGCGGCCCCGGCCCGTGCCTCGGCGACCAGGCTGCGCGACAGGTCGGTCCAGAGCACGAAGTCCAGCTCGCCCGCGTACCGCAGCGCGGCCCGGCCGTAGTTGTCCCGGAACACGCTCTCCTCGGGCAGCGGACCGCCGAGCCAGATGCCGTGCACCAGGTACGGGATCCGGGTCCGCGCGGGCAGCAGCGGCGCGCCGGAGCCGGCCGGGCGGCCCCAGCGGCGCAGCTCCGGGCTGCGAGGGACGTCGGTGGTGCGGCCGCGGTCGCGGGCGAGGGCGGCGGGGGTGAGCTCCTCGGGCCGGGGCGCGGGGCGGGTCAGGTCGAGGCGGCGCAGCAGGGGGGCGAGGTACTCGGGGGGCAGGGCCGCCGGGTCGGTTCCGGTCAGGAACGGGGGCGGGGCCGGCAGATCGCGCAGCCGGAACGGGTCGGTGCCGTGCCAGGCGGCCAGCGCGGTCTCGAACTGCTCGGTGTCCAGGGCGGGGTGGGTGTGGGCGCGCAGCCAGGCCGCCAGCGCGGCGTCGGCCCGGGGGCGGGGTGCGGCTGCTCCGCCCCCGTCGGGGCGGACGAGCGAGCGGACCCGGTCGGCGAGGTCGGCGGCCCGGGTCACCCGCAGCCGCGCGGCGGCGCGGAGCCGGTCCTCGACGGCGCCCCGCGCGGTGCCGGGGCCGTCGGCCGTCCCGCCGGCCGGCGTGTCCAGCTGCACGGCCAGGGCGGCGGTGGCGGCGTCCAGCTCGTCCTGGTGCAGGCCGAGCGCGGTCACGGCGGCCCGGGCCAGCGCGGCGGTCCGGGCCGCGGACAGCACGGCGCCGTCGCGCAGTTCGGCCAGCGCGGAGCGGTGCCCGCCCGGGGTGGTGAGGGCGGCGGTACGGCGGGCGGTCTCGGCGCGGTACGCCGGTCCGTGCAGCGCGCCGGCGAGGTGCCGCAGCCGGGCCTGGGCGCCGGCCGCGGCAACCGCGTGCTCGGCCAGCGCGGGGTCGAGCCGGCCGGGCGGGAGGGCGTCGATCGCCGTACGGGCCTGTTGGGCGGCCGCCCGGGCGGCGCGGGCGGCGCTGCCCGCGACCAGGATCCGGATGGTGGCGGCGGCGTCGGCGAGCAGCCCGGCGAGGTCGGCCCCGGTCGGGGTGTCCGGCCGTTCCGGGTCGGCGAGTTCGGCGAGTGCGGCGAGCGCGGGCCCGGCGGCCTCCCGGCCCTCCTCGCGGAGCGCGGGGAGGGCGTGCGCGAGGGCCACCGCGCGGGCCGCCTCGAGCGGCGCGCCGGTCACCGGACGCGGTCCGCGCCGCGCCGTCGCGCGGCGGGCGATCGTACGGCGGGCGATCGGTACGTCACCGGCGGCACCAGCGGTGGTGCGGCGGGCGGGCCGGGCAGGCCGCGCAGCAGGTCGCCGGCGAGCTGCACCGGCCGGCCGAGCAGCTCGGCCAGCCGGGTGGCGAAGGCCTCGTCGCGGTCGGCGGCCATGCCGGGGGTGATCAGCCGGACCGGCCGGTCGGCGGCGTCGAGGTCGAGCAGCAGCAGGGCGAGGTCCTCGGGCCGCAGCTCCAGGTCATGGATCCAGTCCTGGTTCGGGGAGCTGCCGAGGGCGACGGCCAGGTGGCCGGGCGGGAGCCCGGTGAAGCGGCCGTCGTGCCGCCAGGAGTCGGCGGTGCGGGGCGATCTGAGCCACAGGCCGAGCGGGCGGCCGAACGGGTCGAGGGCGATCTCGGTGCAGCGGGCCAGGGCGGCGCGGCGGTCCGGCAGCGGCTCCGAGGTGCGCAGCCGGGCCCGTTCGACCTGCTCGTCCAGCAGCCAGACGGGCTGGCCGGCGGCGGCCAGCGGGGCGCCGATCCAGGGGCCGGCCGGGGGGTCGCGGTCGAGCAGTGCCTCGGCCTCCGGCGGGAGGGCGACCCGCTCCGGGCGGCCGTCGTCGTTGCGGCGCAGGTCGGTCACCGAGGCGACGGCGGGGGCGGTGTCCCGGCCCGGCCCGGCGAGCACCCGCAGCAGTGCGGTCCAGGCGGCATCGGGGTCGGGCAGGCCGCGGACCACCGGGTCGACGGCGGACAGGTAGAGGTCGCCGCGGCGGGCGATCAGCTGCCAGCGCAGGAAGGTGACCAGGCCGGACAGCACCCGCAGCACCTCCTCCTCGGTGCGGGCCACCGGTTCGGCCGGTTCGCCGGCGGCCGGCGGGGTCCAGCTCAGCTCGTGGCCGATCCGCAGGGCCGGGCCGGTGGTGGGCAGGTCGAGGTAGGGGATGCCGAGCAGCGCGACGACCTGGTACTGGACGCAGCCGGTGCGGGCGGGGGCGAGGTAGCGGGCGGTCTCGCCGATCCAGCGGCCCGCCATGTGCCGCAGCGAGCCGAAGATCTCGGGCTGGGTGCGGCAGTAGTTCAGCCGGGCGCGCTCGGTCCACAGCCGGATCGCCGGGTGGCCGGCGGGCGCGACGATGGCGTCGTTGTCGACGCCGCCCGGGCGGGGGTTGGCGGTGAAGCCGTGCACCGAGCCGGCGATCCGGTCGAAGAACTCCGGCAGCGGCTCGGCGTCCGGCCCGTCCGCGAAGGCGATGTCGCCGTCGACGTACGCGCCGCCGAACCGCTCCAGGATCTCCACCCGGAGCAGGTCGCCGAAACTGGCGTAGCCGCGCGGCAGTTGCTTGGCCAGTTCGAGGACGGCCTGGCGGTGCAGCCGCATCGGGGCGTCCCGGTGGAACACCTCGTGCAGCTGGACCAGCCGGACGCCGGTGCGCCCGGCCCAGTCGAGCAGCCGCCGGGCGTACGCGAGCGGGTCCCGGCGGCCGGGCGGCGGGGGCGGGGTGGTCCGGGCCGCCTCGAACTGCTCGCGGGGGACGTCCGTCCACAGCACGAACTCCACCCGGCCCGCGTAACGGCGGGCGGCCTCACCGTAGTTGTGCCAGAACAAGCTGCCGGCGGGCAGCGGCTTGCCGACCCAGATCCCGTGCACCACGTGCGGCAGCCGGGTCACCTCGGGCAACTGCGGGGTGCCGGGCTCCGGCGGCTGGCCCCAGAAGCGCAGTTCGGGCGAGCGGCGGACCTCGCTGACGGCGCCCCGGTCGGTCTCCAGGGCCTGCGGGGTCAGTTCGGCGGGGGTGGGCGGGCGGCGGTCGAGGCTGAGCCTTCGCAGCAGCGGGGCGACGTGGCCGGGGTCGATCGCGGCCGGGTCGAGACCGGCCAGGAACGCCGGCGGGGCGGGCAGTTCGCGCCACCCGTACGGGTCCTCGCCGAGCCATTCGACGATCTCGTGCTCGGTGCGCGGGGTGTACAGCCCGGGGGTGGTGTACCGGCGCAGCCACGCGAGCAGGACCGGGTCGGCGGGGGCCGGCGGCGGGCCGACGGGGGCGGGGGCGCCGGCCGGCAGGTACCGCTCCGCGCGCGCGAGCAGCTGCTCGGTGAGCCGGTCGGCGCGTTGCGTACGGCTGCGCCGGGCCGCGGCGAGGCGCCGGCGCAGCCGGGCCCGGGCGGCCGGGTCGGACGGGTCGGACGGGCGGACGGCCCCGCTGCGGGCCGCCTCGGCCGCCAGTTCCTCGGCGGCGCGGTCCAGTTCGGGCCGGCAGGCGTCGAGTTCGGCCAGGGCCGCGCGGGCCAGTGCGGCGCCGGCGGCCCGCGCCGCGGTGCGCCCGTCGACCGGCGGCAGCGGCAGCGGCAGCGGGGGCGGCAATGGCTCCGTCCAGGGGGCCGGGTCGGGCAGTGCCTCGGCCAGGCGGCGCAGCCGGGCGACCGCTCCGGCGGCCGCCACCGCCCGGTCGGCCGCCTCGGGGGCGAGCAGCCCGGCCGGCAGCAGTCCGAGGGCCTCCCGGGCGAGCTTCTCGGCGTGCCGCTGGGCGTCCTCGGGCGCGCCCGAGCCGAGCACCTGGGCGAGCGCCCGGGCGTCCGCGAGCAGCGCGGCGTGCTCGCCCGCCGCGAGCCCGTCGCCCGCGCCGGTGGCGGCCCGGGCCAGCCGGTCGCGGAGCTGCTCGGCAGCCTCCCGGCCCCGCCGCCGCACCCGCGGCAGGGCGTGGGCCAGCGCGAGCGCCCGGACGGCGTCCGGCGCGATGGTCCGGTCCGTCACAGGCTGTCGGCGATCTGGTGCGCGACGTCCTTGGCGTAGTCGAACTGCTTGACCAGGTTGATGCCGTTCTCGCCGGCCTTGTCGACCACTTCCTTGATCTTCGCGAGCAGGTCGCTGAGGTCCTTGGTCGCCTGGTCGACCTGGTCGTGGTACTGCTTGCCGATCTCGTCGTTGCCGCCGACCTTGAGGTTGAGCTCGTTGATCGTCTTGACCTCGGCCTCGATGTTGGTGATCAGCGTCTTGAGCTCACCGAACTCCTCGAACCGCTTCTTGAGGTCCTCGGTGAGCAGCAGGACGTCGACCTTCTGGCCGCTAGCCACCGAACTCCTCCTGCTTGGCCGAGCGCTTGGCGTCGGCGTCGTAGCCGGGCATCATCGCGCGCAGGGGTTCGAGCATCTCGTCGATCTCGCCGCCGCCGCTCATCGAGACCCGGAGCATGTCGCCGATGCCGTCGAAGCCCTTCATCGCCGAGATGACCTTCTCGCCCATCTTCGCCCGCGCCTCGTTGAGCAGGTCGGTCAGCAGGGTGGCGAGCTGGGCGGGGGCCATCTCGCGGTAGCCGGTGGTGTGGAAGGTCATCGAGACCACCTGGCCCTGCGGTCCGACCTTGACGGTCACCAGGCGGTCCTTCGAGGTGACCGACACGGTGGCCTTGGCCAGCTCGTCGCGGGCCTCGGTGGCGCGGGCGTGCTCGGCCCGCATGGTCTCCATGGCCTGCTCGATCTGCTCGCTGAACGAATTGCTCATGCTGCTGCTCCTCTCCTCGGGGCCCGCTGCGGGCCGGTACCGGTCTCGGTGGCCGCGCCGGTCAGCGGCCGATCACGCCGCTGACCGCGGTGGTCTCGGTGCCCCAGACCTCTTCCTCCTCGGCCAGCCAGGTGGTGCGCTGCTTGTCCTTCTCGTTCGGGTTGCCCGCGCCCGCGCCGGCCCCGGCGCCCATCGGCGGCATCATCGGGGTGCCGCCGGTGGTGTTGACCTTGCTGCCGGTCAGTGCCTGGCGCTCGGCCTCGGCCAGCGCCTCCTGCTCCGCCGCGGCGGCGCGTTCGGCGGCGGCCTTGGCCGCGGCCGAGGGGTCGCCGCCGTTGGCCAGCGCCCGGCTGCTCATGCCGTTGGCGCCGGCGTACAGGCTGCTGCCGGAGGGGCCGGTGCCCAGGCCGTACCCGCCGCCGCCCCCGAAGCCGCCGCCGACGAACGGGTCGGAGGAACTGCCGTCGCCGAACAGCGAGTCGCGGGTGGCGTCGTAGGCGTGCCGCTGGTCGGCGAGCAGCTGGGTGGACTCGGAGACCGGGTTGCCGTGCTCGTCGCGCAGGGTGCCGTCCGGGCCGATGGTGTAGCCGCCGTCGACCACGATCGGGTTGCCGTTGCGGTCGAGCACGTCCTTGCCGTCGGGGCCGATCACATGGCCGTTGTCGCCGATGTGCGAGCCGGGCGGCACGGTGAGGTAGCGGCCGGGGGTGTCGGTGCTCGCCCCGTCCGGGACGGTGATCGGGTTGCCGTTCCTGTCGAGCACCGGCTTGCCGTTGGCGTCGAGCACCTGGTGGGTGACCGGGTCGATCCGGCCGCCCGGCGGGACGACGACCGGGTTGCCGCTGGAGTCGAAGAGCGGCTTGCCGTCCTTGTCGTAGACCGGGGTGCCCGAGCCGCCGCCGATCGAGCCGGGGCCGGGCAGACCGCCGAGTCCGCCGCCGCCCGCGCCACCGCCACTGGTCAGGTTGGACAGCGAGTTGCCCATGTTCTGGAACCCGTTGCCGAGCCCGTTGCCGAGCGAACTGAAGTTGTTGCTCAGCGCGTTGAAGCTGTCGTTGAGCCCGCTGCCCATGCCCTTGAAGGCGTCGTTCAGATTGTTGTTGAGGCTGTTGAAGCCCTCGCCGAACGGGTTGTCGGTGGAGTTGTTGCCGAGGCCCTTGTCCGGCCCCGGCGGCGGGCGCAGCCCCACCGCGCCGACGGGCGCCAGCGCGGGGACGGCGTGGCCGTACCCCTGGTCCATGGTGTGCAGGGCGTCGGCCGCGCCCCGGTCCAGGACGTCCTGGACGTTCTTCATCCAGAGGTCCTTGGCGTTGATCTCCACGTGCTTCCAGAAGTCGGCCCCCTTGGGGTCGCCCCAGGGCGTGGTGATCTGGAACTGCGGCATCCCGTCGGCGTCCTCGGTCACCTTGACCTGGACGCCCTCGAAGGAGGCGAGGACGGCGTCGTGCAGCGCGTTCACCGGCCAGACCAGCCGGGTGTTCATGTAGTTCTGCTGGGTGTTGACCATCTGGACGACGGCCGCGCCGAGCGCGGTGCGGGCCTTGGCGATCTCGTCCTTGGCGTTGCGGTTGTGCAGGTCGGCCTCGAACATCTGCAGCTCGGTCGCCAGCATGTTGAGCAGCGCGCGGAACTCGCCGGCGGCGCTGCCCTGCCAGTCGTCCCCGGGCGCGTTGATCGACTGGGCCCACTCCCGGTTCTTGGGCACCCAGAGCTGGAGCAGGTTCTCCACCGACTTGAGCATCTCGACGGCGGCGTCGAAGCTCCAGATGCTCATCTTGTCGTTCTGCTGGCCGCCCCAGGCCAGCGGGTTGAGGATGTTCGGGCCCTGCCGGACGAACTTGCCGAGCTCGGTGGTCTCCGCCTGGAACTCAGGCCAGTTCAGCGTGCAGCCGATCACCTGGGCGTAGACGCCGCCGTTGCTGCTGGGGTAGTTGACCGAGAACCAGACGTCGTACTTGCTGTTCATCGCCCCCGAGTCGACCACCGAGACGTTGTAGACCTGGTTGCCGTAGCCGCCGATCCAGGACTGCCGGTCGTAGTTGGCCACGGCGTTGCGCTTGGTGAAGGCGCCGGTCTGGGTCGAGGCGGCGAATACCGTCAGCGCGTCTTCCCAGTTCGATGTCGCCATCTCGGTGTTCTCCCAAGGTCTTCGGATTCGGTCGGCGGTCCCTGCGGGCCCGGCCCGGGCGGCGCGGCCCGACCCGCAGGGCCGGACGTGCTGGGGCTCAGCGCACGGGGCCTGGTCCGCCGCCGAGCACGTCGTTGATGAGCCACATCAGCTGGGAGGCCTTGAGGGCCTCCTCCTCGCCGTTCTGCAGCAGGATCTGCGCGTTCTCCAGATCGATGATCAGCTTGTTGATCTGGTCCTCGATCTTGAGGAACTGCGTCTCGATCGATCCGCTGTAGTCGGTGAAGGCCTTCTGCAGATCGGCCACGCTGCTGAGGATCGTGCCGCTGCCGGTGAGCAGCATCGAGTACTCGCCCGGCGCCGGCATGGTGTTGGCGGCCGCCTTCTGGAACCGCTGCAGGGCCTTGCGGCCGGCGTCGGTGCGCAGCGACTCCAGGAACGGGCGCAGCTTGTCGTGGGCGAAGTCGCGGAGGTAGCCGTCCGTCACCTTGAGAGTGTCGGAGCCCCCCTCGGAGGTGTCGGGCACCTGAGCTCGCCCCGCCTAGTAGTTGCGCATGAGGTTGCCGCCGTTGGCGTCGGCGTCCCGCAGGAGACCGTGCATCACCTCGAGCGCCGCCGCCGCCCGCGCGATGTCCGTCTTCATCTCCTCGTCCGCCGAGTGCAGCAGCTGCGCGAAGTCGGACGCGCCGACGGCGAGATCACCCTTGAGCTCGTGACCCAGCCCCTGGGTGAGGAACGTGGCGGTCTGCTCCATGGTGTCCTCCATCTGGTGGCTGAGGTCCTTCAGCATGGCGGTCACCTCCTCGATCTGGCCGTGGTGGAGTTCGAGGCCTTCGATTGCCATGGTCAATGCCTTCCTGGTGGTGAGCGGTGGTCGCCGGCCCCGGGGCCGGCCGGCCCGGCGTCGTGCGCCCGGCGGGGATGGTCCGACAAGCCCTAGAGCTGGGAGGCGATGTAGTCGCTGCGGCTGCTGCTGCCGTACATCGAGTTGGCCACCGCCGTGGCGTCCTCGCCGCCGGTCTCGATGCCTGCCTGGGCGTCCTTCAGCTGCTGGTGGAAGGCCGTGTACTTGGCCTGGACCTCCTTGTACTTGCCGATCCAGGCCTCCATGTTGCTCTGGTAGGCCTCGCTGGCGGCGGCCTTGAAGTGGACGTTGACCTCGTCCATCAGGGCGGTGACCCGCTGCTGGGTGTCCACCATGTACTGCTCCTGCTGCTCCACCACCTGCAGGACCTGCCTGACCACGTTCGGATCGTTCTTGATCGTGTCGCCGGCCATCCGCCGTCCCTCCTGAGTGCGGCAGCCGGGCCCCGCCCGGCTGCCTGCGTCCCGGGCCGGAAGCCCCCGACCCGCCATGGTGAACGGGCTCCGCGGGCCCGCCGGTTCATCCCTTGCAGGGGTCCGGGGCGGCGGGCTGGGTGACGATCCCGCCGGCCGCCAGCTGCGCCGGGTCCAGACTCGGACCGGTCGGCAGCAGGGCGAGCAGCGGGCCGGGCACGGCGTCCGGCGCGGCCTTCTCGTACCCGAGCTGCTTGGCCGCGGCGGCCGACGGCAGCGGGTACTTCACGCCCGCGTCGGTCACCAGGTAGAGCGTGGCGCCGAACCCGCCGCCGGTGACCGCGCGCACCAGCGCGCCGCCGCCGGGCCGCACCGAGATCCGGTCGGCGCCGGCGCAGGCGGGTGCGACGCCCGGCTGGGGTGCGGCGCCCTGCCCGGACACGGCGGCGGCGTCCAGCACGCTCACCGCGACCGCCGGGGAGCCGGAGCCGAGCCGCAGCTCGGCGCAGACCGCCCGGCCCGGCCCGGCCGGCACCGGCTGCGGCGGGACGGCCGGCAGGTCGGCGCCGTTCCAGGCGGCGGCGGCCGGACCGGGCGCGCTGTGCGCCGCCAGGTCGGCCGGGCCGACCTGGCCCATGGTCACCGCCTCCTTGCCGTAGGCGGCGTCCTGGGTCCGCGGATCGCCCTGGACCAGGGCGAGGACCGTCCCGGAGACCGGCGCCAGCCCGTCCTGGGTGAGCACGTAGCGGTCGTCCCCCGATCCGGCGAACAGCTGCCCGAGCCGGGTCGGCCGCCCGGCCAGCTGCGGGCCGGCCGTGCCCCGGCCGCGGATCTCGGGCGCCTTGAGCTCGGGCCCGGCGGGCACGCTGTTCAGGAACCCGGCGGTGACCGGCATCGGCTCGACCGCGCCGAACCCGAGCGCCCGCCGGGCGCCGCCGGCCGCGTCCAGCGCGAGCCGCAGCCCGTGCCAGAGCAGGTACGCCGTACCGTCGGGGGCCGCCACCAGCAGGCCCTGGGTGTCCGCGAGCCGGCGCCCGGTGACGCGCTGCCCGATCGACAGCGCCAGCTGCGGGGCGCCGCCCGCCGCGCCCGGGAGCGCGCAGGCCAGCCAGTCGGCGTGGTCCAGCTGCTCCGGGGTGGGCAGGCCGTCCGGGGCGCCGACCAGGCCGACCGGGCCGCCGCGCGGGGCGCCGTCCAGCGAGGCCACGCTGACCTGCTGGAGGGTCAGCTGGTCACCGGCCAGCAGCTTGGCGCTCGCCTGGTTCAGCACCGGGTGCAGCGCCCCGCCGGCGTACAGGTAGCGGGCGCCGGTCTCCTTGACCGCCACCAGGGTGCCCGGCTTCTGCCAGCCGGTCGCCCCGCCCGGCACGATCAGCCCGTAGACGCCGACCACCAGGCCGATCAGCATGGCGAGGGCGAGCCCGATCACCGCGCCGCGCATGGTCCGGCCGATCGGGGTGTCCGGCGCGTCGGGCTCGGCGCGCAGCATCCCCGAGGAGACCCGGCTCATCACGAACAGGTGGGCCTGCACCTGATCGCGTCTGGACTGCATCGGGATCGTCTCCTTCGAGCGGTCGAACGGTGCCGGTGCGCCCGGCCGCCGGGATCAGCCGGCGACGGCGCGCAGGGTCTGGTAGAAGCCGAGCACCTGGAGGGCGAGCGGCAGCAGGGCGAGCGCGACCAGCGAGTGCAGCAGGTCGGCGGCGCGGCCCCAGTACGGCAGCAGCCGGCGGCCCGGCACCGTCCAGGCCACCACCGCGAGCAGCGCGGCCACCCCGAGCAGCCCGGCGGTCAGCACCAGCCGCCCCTCCCAGCTGCTCTGCAGGCCCAGGCGCCCGGTCAGCAGCACCAGCCCGTACAGGCCCGGCAGCATCACCCCGAGCCGCTGCCAGAGGCTGCCGATCTCCCGGGCGTGCAGCAGGAGCAGCACCGACAGGTCGGCGGCCATCGCGGGCAGGCCCCAGCCCGCGCCGCCGGCGATCATGGTCAGGCAGGCCGTGCAGGCCAGGCCGATCGCGATCAGGAAGCCCGTGAGGTAGCCGTCGGCCACCGCGCTGCGGGCCAGCACGTCCTCGGCGGGGAACGGCTCGATCTCCTCCTGGAGCTCCTCCGCGTTGCGCGGCAGCGCCGGCAGCCGCAGGCCCGCCAGCTTGAAGGAGATGCCCGGGACGAACGCGCCGAACAGCACCGCCGCGGCCGCCAGCATCGCCGCCGAGTGCTGCGGCGGCACGTCGAACACCGCCATCGCGCCCGCGCCGCCGCCGAGCACCGCCACCAGCAGCACCGAGAGGAAGAACGGCACCGAGCGGCCCACCACCGCGAGCGCGAGCACGGTGGCCCCCGCCGCGGCCGAACCGCCCGCCACCAGCCGGGCCGAGCCGGTGACCCCGGGCAGCAGCGTCGCCGCGGCGACCGCGTACCCGATCGCGGCCGCACCGAGCGCCGTGCCGGCGGCCGCGTCGCCGACCGAGCGGCACGCCCCGCCGGCGCCGAACAGCAGCAGCACGGCGGCCACCGCGGCGGCCGCGCAGCGCATCTGCGCCGGGCCGGGCAGGGCCAGCAGGGCGATGCCGCCGGCCAGCGCGACCAGCGCCATCGCCAGCGCCAGGTGGTGGGTCATCACCGGCCGCCAGGAGTCGCCGCGCTGCAGCACGCCGCTGCGCACGCCGTCGACCAGGTCGTCGAAGTGCACCGGGGGCAGCGCCGCGACCCGGGGCCGCAGGTGGAGCTCCTCGCCGTCGCGCAGGCCGAGCGCCTCCAGGGTGCGCTCCTCGTCCAGGGGTTCGCCGCCGAGCCGCTGGAGCACCCAGCCGGTGTGCTCGATGCCCGCCTCCTCGACCTCCGCGCCGGCGTAGCCGAGCACGCCGGGCAGCAGGTCGGCGAGCACCACGTCCGAGGGCACGGCCAGTTCGAAGGTGCTGCCGGGTGCGCGGAACCTCAGCCTGCACAGGCCCGTCACGGCTGCACTGCTCACGCCTGTCCCGCCCTCCGCTCGGCCCGGCCACCGGGGCTCCCGCCCGGCACTACGTGCGCCGCCCGGGAAACGGTTCACCGGGTGGGTGAACCCGGCGGGGCCGGCCGTCCGTGCCAGGGGTAGCGGGGCCCGCGTGCCGTCCCGCGAGTGAGGAGAGGTCCGTTGAGCCTGGTCGTGGTCGACCGTCCGCCCCGGCGCCCCGGACCGGAGATGCCGGACGGTGACATCCAGCTCCAGGAGCCGCCGGGCCTGCCCGAGCCGCAGAGCGGGCTGTCCAACATGCTGATGATGGCGCCGATGGCGCTCAGCTCGTTCTCGATGCTGTTCATCTTCATCCACCCCGGCGGCAGCAACGGCGGCCCGCTCACCTACGTGGCGATGGGCATGATGGGCCTGTCCGCGATCGGCATGCTGGTGGTCCAGCTGATCCGCGGCTCCAGCGACCGCAAGCGGCAGCTGCGCGGCGAGCGGCGCGACTACCTGCGCTACCTGTCCCAGATGCGCCGCCAGGTGCGCCGGCACGTGGTCAAGCAGCAGGAGGCGCTGGCCTGGCGGCACCCCGCCCCGGACGCCCTCGGCTCCCTGATCCGCACCTCGCGGCTGTGGGAACGCCGCTCCTCCCACCCGGACTTCGGCGACGTGCGGATCGCGGTCGGCGCGCAACGGCTCGCGGTCAAGCTCGCGCCGCTGGCCACCAAGCCGGTCGAGGACCTGGAGCCGCTGTGCGCGCACGCGCTGCGCCGCTTCATCCACGCCTACGGCACGCTGCCGGACCAGCCGATCGCGGTGCACGTCCGCGGCTACGCCCACGTCCTGCTGCGCGGCGGCGAGGACACCGGCGACGCCCGGGCGCTGGCCCGCGCGATGGTGGCCCAACTGGCCTTCTTCCACGCGCCGGACGAGCTGCGGATCGGTGTGGTCGCCGGCCCCGACCGGCTGGCGGAGTGGGAGTGGCTGAAGTGGCTGCCGCACGCGCTGCACCCGACCGACACCGACGGCGCCGGCCCGGTCCGGCTGGTCGCGGGCTCGCTGGTGGAGCTGGAGCAGCTGCTCGGCGCGGAGTTCGCCGGCCGTCCGCCGTGGGAGCCGGACGCGCAGCCGGGGCGCGACGAGCCGTACACGCTGATCGTGCTGGACGGCGTCCGGCTGCCGGCCACCGGCCGGGCCGCGCTGGCGGGCTACCGCAACGCCACGGTGCTGGACGTGGACGACGCGCTGGAGTGGAAGCACGCCAAGTACACGCTGCGGCTGCGGATCGAGGACGGCGCGCTGGAGATGGTCGGCGCGGACCGCAACCGCAAGGACAGCACCACCGCGCTCGGCCGGCCGGACGCGCTCCCGGCGGCGGCCGCGCAGCGCTTCGCGACCCTGATGGCGCCCTACCGGCTGGGCGACGCGGTGGACTCCGCCGAACCGCTGGCCGGTGACTTCGACCTGGCCGCGCTGCTCGGCATCAACGACCTGCACCGGCACGACGTCCGGCAGTCCTGGGCGCAGCGCCCGCGCGAGCAGCGGCTGCGGGTACCGCTGGGTCTGGGGGCCGACGGCTCGCCGGTCGACCTGGACATCAAGGAGTCGGCGCAGGGCGGCATGGGCCCGCACGGCATGCTGATCGGCGCGACCGGCTCCGGCAAGTCGGAGCTGCTGCGCACGCTGGTGCTGGCGCTGGCGCTCACCCACTCCTCGGAGACGCTGAACTTCGTCCTGGTCGACTTCAAGGGCGGCGCGACCTTCCTCGGCCTGGACCAGCTGCCGCACACCTCGGCGGTGATCACCAACCTGGCCGACGAGGCCTCGCTGGTGGACCGGATGCGTGACGCCCTGCACGGCGAGATGATGCGCCGCCAGGAGCTGCTGCGCTCGGCCGGCAACTACACCTCGCTGCTGGACTACGAGGGCGCGCGGGCCGCCGGGGTGCAGCTGGACCCGATGCCGACGCTGTTCGTGGTGGTCGACGAGTTCTCCGAACTGCTCGCCGCGCACCGCGACTTCATGGAGCTGTTCATCATGATCGGCCGGCTCGGCCGCTCGCTCGGGGTGCACCTGCTGCTCGCCTCGCAGCGCCTGGACGAGGGCCGGATGCACGCCCTGGAGTCCCACCTGTCGTACCGGATCGGCCTGCGGACCTTCTCCGCGATGGAGAGCCGCGGCGTGCTCGGCGTGCCGGACGCCTACCAGCTGCCCTCCCAGCCCGGCAACGGCATCCTGCGCAGCGACATCTCGACGCTGACCAGGTTCAAGGCCGCGTACGTCTCCGGGCCGTACCGGCACAAGCGCTCCTCGCCCGCCCAGCAGGCCGTGGTGGCGGGCCAGATCGTCGCCTACGGCACCGAGTACGTGGCGCCCCGGCAGCTGCCGGCGCCGGCGCAGGAGCCGGAGGAGCAGCCGGAGGAGGAGTCCACCGGCACCCTGCTGGAGCTGGCGGCCGAGCTGCTGGTCGACGCCGGCCCGCCGGCCTACCGGGTGTGGCTGCCGCCGCTGGACGTCCCGCCGACCCTGGACGAGCTGCTGCCCCCGCTGGCCCCGCACCCGGTGTACGGGCTGACCACCGACGGCTGGGCCGGCCGGGGCCGGCTCTCGGTGCCGGTCGGGGTGATCGACCGGCCGTTCCAGCAGATGCGCGACCTGCTCACCGCCGACCTGTCCGGCGCCGGCGGCCACGTCGGCATCGCCGGCGGCCCGCAGAGCGGCAAGAGCAACCTGCTGCGGACCCTGATCACCTCGCTGGCGCTCACCCACACCCCGCGCGAGGTGCAGTTCTACTGCCTCGACTTCGGCGGTGGCACGCTCTCCGCGCTGCGCGACCTGCCGCACATGGGCGGGGTGACCGGCCGGCACGACCCGGAGCGGGTGGGCCGGACGCTGGCGGAGATCAACGCCATCATCGCCCGGCGCGAGCAGAGCTTCGCGCGCCTGGGCATCGACTCGGCCGCCACCTTCCGCCAGCGCCGGGCCGCCGGTGACCTGGGCCTGGCCGACGACCCGCACGGCGACGTGTTCCTGATCGTCGACGGCTGGAACACGCTGCGCCAGGAGTTCCCCGACTTCGTCCCCGCGCTCGGCCTGATCGCCGGCCGCGGCCTCAACTACGGCGTGCACCTGGTGGTCGCCGCCAACCGCTGGGGCGAGATCACCGGCGCGCTGCGCGACCAGCTCGGCACCCGCTTCGAGCTGCGGCTCGGCGACTCGGTGGACTCCACCGTCAACATGCGGGCCGCCGCCACCGTGCCGAAGGTGCCCGGCCGCGGGATCACCGACGAGCAGCTGCACTTCCTCACCGCCCTGCCCAGGATGGACGGCTGCGGCACCACCGACGACCTCGCGGACGGCGTGGCCGACCTGGTGGACGCGCTCGGCGACCACTGGAGCGGCCCGCGCGCGCCGGAGGTCCGGATGCTACCGCTGCGGCTGGACGCGGCCGCGCTGCCGCCCGCCGAGGGCCGGCTGCGGATCCCGCTCGGCCTGGAGGACCGGGAGATCTCGCCGCTGTGGCACGACTTCGAGGAGTCGCCGCACCTGATGGTGGTCGGCGACAGCGAGACCGGCAAGACCAACCTGCTGCGGCTGCTGGTCAAGGGGATCACCTCGGCCTACAGCCCGAGCGAGGCCCGGATCATGCTGATCGACTTCCGCCGCGGCCTGTACGAGCTGGTGCCGGAGGACTACCGGCTCGGCTACGCGGTGGCGGTGGACGTGCTCAAGCAGATCGTGCAGGGCGCGGCCCGGGCGATGGAGGGCCGGGTGCCCAGCGAGGAGATCTCCCCGGCCCGGCTGCGGCTGCGCGACTGGTGGACCGGCCCGGAGCTGTTCGTGATCGTCGACGACTACGACCTGATCACCGCACCGGTCGGCGCGCACCCGTTCGCCCCGCTGCTGGACCACCTCGCGCAGGGCACCGAGCTGGGCCTGCACCTGATCGTGGCGCGCGGGGCCAACGGCATCGGCCGGGCGATGAGCGATCCGCTGCTGCGCCGGCTGATCGACGTCAACACGCACGCGGTGCTGCTGTCCTGCCCGCCCAGCGAGGGGCAGCTGTTCGGCAGCGTCAAACCGCGCCAGCTGCCGCCCGGCCGCGCGCTGCACATCACCCGGCGCCGGACCCTGCAACTGCAGACCGGCCTGGTCGAGGAGCCGGCCGAGCAGGAGTGAACCCGGGGCGGTGCGGTCCGCGTTCCCCTGGTCGGGAGTCGCGGGGAGCCTGCGCGGGTCCTGAGGAACGAGCAGTGGAGGCGGACGCCATGGCCGGCGAGGCGCAGGACGACACCCCCGTGGGGACGGCCGCCCACCCGGTCCGGGGAGCGCGGTGAGCGCGGAACGCGCCGGCGCGCCGGACGGCCCGGTGCCCCCGCGCCGGTGGTTCGGCCGGCGGGCCACGGCCCGCCCGGCGGTGGCCGTGGTGCCGGGGGCGGCCCCGGTCGCCGCGGTGGCTCCCATGGCCGCCGTGCCGTCCGTGGCCGCGCTGCCGGCGATGCCCGCGTCGGCGGCCGACCCCGCTCGCGCGGCGGCCCCGGCCGGCACCATGGTGGCGCCGGCCGGCACCGCGGTGGACACCGGACGCTCGGTGCTGCGCCGGCTCGGACCGCACTTCGTGATCGCGCCGGCCTCGGTCGGCGACGGCGAACTCTCCGCCGCGGCCGGCGCCCTGCGCCCGGTGCCGGACAGCCTGATCGTGATCGCGGCCGCCCCGGACGCCGCCCCGGTGCTGCGGGACGAGATGGCCACGCTCGGCCGGCTCGCCCGCGAGCGCGGCGCCGGCACCCTGATCCTGGCCGCCTCCGGGCTGGCCGCACTGGCCCCCAACGGCCGCCGGCCGGCCGAGAAGGTGGCGGACAAGGCCGGCGTCGCGGTGATCGCACCGGACGGCCTGGTCGCCATCCAGCCGGACGGCACCCTCAAGGTCACCGCGCCGAACGGCTCCTCCCAGCCCGCCTCCTGGTGGGTCTGCCGGCCCGGCGAGCGGCCGCGGCGGCTGCGCGAGACGGTGACCGCGACCACCCCGGCCGAGGCCCGGCCCGGACTGCCGGCGGTGGCGCCGGCCCGCCCGCTGATGCCCGCCTCGGTCGCGGTGACCAAGGTCGCGGCCGGATTCTGGCTCACCCACGTGACCGCCCCGCCGGACACCCCGCTGCCCGCGATCGACCTGCTCGCGGCCCCGCCCGGCACGGTGGTGCTGCTGGTCGGCACCCCCGCCCTGCCGGTGGTCGACCCGCTGGACTTCGCCGAGGCGGTCGCCGCGCTGCCGGTCGGCCGGGCCCAACTGCTGGTCAGCGCGCCCTGGGCGGACCCGGAGACGCTGACCGTGCTCACCGGCACCCTGGCCGCCCGGCTCGGGCGGCCGGTGCACGCCGCGATCGGCCTGCCGGTCGCCGGGCCGGCCGGCTGGACCAGCCGGGTGCTGGACCGCACCGGCGCCGCCACCTGGGAGCCGTACCTGCTCCGGCTGACCTCGACCAACCGCCACAACATCACCACCTCCGCCTGGCGGGACGGCGGGGCGCGCTGGGCCGCGGCCGGCCCCGGGATGTTCCAGGCGTTCCCGTTCTGGGCGCTGGAGACCGTGCCGGCCGGGCTCTGGCTGCGGCCGGAGCCGCCGTTCGCCTGGGCGCCGCGCTTCCTGCGGCCCGACCCGGCCCGCCCGCTGCTGATCGTCGGCGAGCAGTCCCGGCCGATCGCCCAGGAGGTCTGGGAGGAGCTCGGAGGCCTGCTCGACCGCTTCCCGCCGCCGGGCCCGCGCGGGTTCGGCCTGCTGCTGCACGGGCTGGTCGACCCGGCCTCGGAGTCGGTCGCCCGGTTCGTGGCGCGGATGCACGAGCTGGAGTGGCTCGGCTCGGTCGGCTCACCCGTACCCGCCCCCGGCTCGTACGCGGCGCCGTACCCGCTCGCGCACCCGGCGCCGCAGCCGATCGGGCACCCGGTACCGCAGCCGGCCGGGCTGCCCGCGGGGCCGTACCCCGGGCCGCAGGCCGGGCTGCACGCCGGACCGCAGGTCGGGCCGGCGCCGGTAGCGGTGCCGGGCATCGACCCGGAGCCCGGCCGGTACGCGCTGGACCCGGGCGCCGGCCTGCCGGGCCACCCCGCGGCACGGCCGGACCCGCTGCTCGACCCGCTGCCGGACCCGTTGTCGGATCCGCTGCTCGGCCCGTTGCCTCCCCCGCCGGCGCCGACCGGGCCCGACCCGGTCGAGGCGGGGCCGGCCGATCGCTTCCCCACCGTCGACACGGTCCCGCCACCGGCGCCGCACCCGTCCGCCGCCACCGCCCAGGAGCCCCCGCCCGCCCCGGAGCCGTACGCCGCACCCGACCTGTACGCGGTCCCCGACCCGTACGCCGTCCCGGAGCCCTACGCCGTCCCCGACCCCTACGCCGTGCCGGAGCCCTTCGCCGTTCCCGACCCCTACGCCGTGCCGGAACCCTTCGCCGTTCCCGATCCGGCCGCCGTGCCCGCGGGCGTCGGGGCACCCGGGCCGGTCGCCGGCGGCCGGGCCTTCGAGCCGCAGGACTTCGTCCCGGTCCCGACCGTGAGCGGCCCCGCGGACCGGGACGCCCTGCGGGCCCTGCTCGGCGACCAGTACCAGCGCTGCGCGAGCCGGGTCGAGCAGGCCGCCACCCGGCTGCCGGGCCTGCGGTCGAACGGGAAGGACGACATCAAGCCCGACCTGGTCGCGGTGCTGCTGCACCACACCGGCACCGACGCGCCGGCAGCCCGGCCAGAGCTGGTGGCCGCGGCACGCAGCGGCGCTCCCGGCCGGCTCGCCCCGTACCTCACCTGCCTCGGCTCCGGCCTGCGGCGGCTGCCCAGCCACCACGGCGCGGTGCTGCTCGGCGCCGACCTGGACGAGGAGGCGCTGGCCGCCTACCAGGTCGGCCGGCAGCTGCTGGAGCCGGCGCCGCTGGCCGGGCTGACCTCGCCTGCGGTCGCGCTCGGCACGGCGGTGGAGTTCGCCGTCTGGTCCACCACCGGCCGGCGCACGGCCGCGTTCGGCGCCACCGGCGAGGAGGCGCAGGTGGTGTTCGCGCCGGGGACCAGGTTCGTCGTGGTGGAGGTGCTCCCGGCCGAGGGCCTGGACCGGATCGCCCGGGTCCTGCTGCGCGAGACGGCCGCCGCGGCCGGGGCGGACTCCGCCGACCGCGACCGCAGCGCGCGCGAGCGGCTGCACACCTGGCTGGCCCGCCGGGACAAGGTGCCCACCGCCGAACGGCGGGCGGTGGAGCGGCCGGAGCGCTTCCGGCTCAGCCCGGGATTCGACCTGCCGCAGCGCGCCGACGCCGACGGGGCGTGAGCCCCGGGCCCGCCGGGGCCCGGCGCCGGACCGACCGGACCGACCGGGCGAACCGGGCCGATCGGGCGGTCAGCGGCCGCCGGTCGGCAGGATGAAGCGGGCCCAGCTCGGGGTGTCGATGCCGACCGCCCGGCAGTGCCCGACCACGCGCTCGGCGCTCACCCGCGCGTTGCGGACCGCCGTCGGCTCCAGTTCCAGCGCGGCGGCGAGCTGGCGCTCGGTCCAGCCGCGGTCCAGCAGCAGCAGGACGACACCGGGCCGCGCGGCGCGCACCGTCCTGGCCAGGTTCATCAGGTCGAGGTCGCCGCGCCGGGCGAGCCCCTCCCCCAGGTCCACCAGGTCACGGATCCGCTCGCCGAAGGTGCGGCGCTCGGCCGGGGTGAGACCGCCCCAGACCCCGGCCGCCTCCTCGTGCACCATCGCCCGGCGCAGGCACGCCTCGCGGACCGGGCAGCAGCGGCAGACCCGCTTGGCGGCCTCGTTGCGGGCGTCGGCGTCCTCGGTCCGACCGCCGAAGAACAGCTCGGGGTCGACGTGGCGGCAGGCGGCCGCCTCCAGCAGCTGGGTCCGGGCAGTGACCGGGCCGCGGTGAGCCGCCCCCGGCGCGGTCGCCGGAACACGGGAGATCGACTGTACCGACATCATCTGCCTCTCCGATCGGGGCTTCGCACGACGGAACCGTCCGCGCCCGGTAAGACGCACGCGGCGGGGGCCGCGGTTCAACCGGGGTTCAACCGCCGTCCTCGGGCCGGTCAGGGTTGAACGCCCGGATCGCCCGCGCACGTTCACCGGGAGGGGTGTCCGCCGCCCCGCCCCGCCCGTCCCCGGAGGAGCCCGATGCACCCGCCCGCCTCCCGCCCCCGGCGCCGCCGCGGCCGCAGCCGCCCGGCCGTGGCCACCGCGCTGACCGCGGCCGCCTTACTCGCCCTCGACGCCGCCGCGGGCCCCGCGACCGCCGCCGCACCGGCCGCGGACCGCCAGGCCCCCGCCACGTCCCGGCCGCACCGCACCACCCAGCCGCCCACCCCCACCACCCCTGCTCCCACCCCCACGGCATCGGCACCGGCACCAGCACCGGCACCGACCGGCGCGGCCTGGAGCGGCGGCTTCGCCGGGTACGGCAGCGAGACGTGGCGGCGCGCCTGGGGCGTGGCCGGGTCCGGTTCCTGGGGCGGTGGTGACCTCACCGAGGCCGCCGAGACCGGCGTCCGGGGCGGCGCCGCGCTGCGGGTGCGCTACGGCGCCCGTTCCTCGGCCCCGTCCTGCACCGACTGCGCCGACACCGGCGGCGGTCAGTTCTCCACCGACCTGCGCTCCCTCGGACTGGCCGACCTGGCCACCGGCCGGACGCTGGACCTCCGCTACCGGGTACGGTTCCCGGCCGGCCACGACTGGGGCAAGGCGGGCAAGCTGCCGGGCCTGTACGGCGGCCCGATCGGCGAGGCCTCCGGCGGCAACCACGGCGGCTGGTCCACCCGGTTCATGTGGCGCGGCAGGAACGGGGTGCCCGACAACGGCGAGGTGTACGTCTACACGCCGGCCGGCGAGGGGTACGGCGTCGACAGCGGGCTCGGCAGCTGGACCTGGCCGGCCGACGACCGGTGGCACACCGTCGAGCAGCTGGTCGACCGCACCACCGGCGACGTCACCGTCTGGTTCGACGGGCGGCAGGTGCACTCCGCCCCCGGCGTGGTCGCGGGCATCGGGTCGATCCCGTTCGGCGGGATCTTCTTCTCGACCTTCTACGGCGGCCACGAGGCCGCGTGGGGGCCGGCGTCCGTCCAGTACGCCTACTTCGCCGACTTCTCGCTGTCGGCCGGCGTCCAGCACTGACCGGCGCCCGGCACCGACCGGCGCCCCGCACCGACCGGCATCCGGCACCGACCGGCGTCCGGCCCGGCACCGACCCGTTCCCCGGGGCAGGGCACCGGAGTTGAACCCCACCTCCGCCACCGTCCGTTTCCCGTAACGGGGATGCCACCGGCATGTCCGACGAAGCAGCGGCGAAGACACACCCATGGAGTCCCAATGCGGTCGAAGCACGCCCGGTCGAACCGGTCCACCCCCCTGCGCATCGCCCTCGCGGTCGTGCTGGTGAGCACCGTCCCCGCCGCCGCGGCCTTCGCCAGACCGCACCGGACCACCCAGCCCACCCCCGGCGCCTCCACCAGCGCCTCCCCCGACACCGCGGCCACCGGCACCGGCCTGAACGACCCGCGGCTGAAGGAGATCGCCCAGCAGCTGGTCTCCAGCGCGGAGAACTCCTCGCTGGACTGGAAGGCGCAGGTCCCGTACATCGAGGACATCAAGGACGGCCGCGGCTACACCGGCGGCATCGTCGGCTTCTGCTCCGGCACCGGCGACATGTACGACATGCTCAAGCACTACCAGGAGCTCAACCCGGACAACGTGCTCGCCAAGTACCTCCCCGCGCTGAGCAAGCTGGACGGTTCCGCCTCGCACTCCGGGCTCGACCCGAACTTCGTCGGCGACTGGAAGAAGGCCGCCTCCGACCCGGCCTTCCAGAAGGCCCAGTCGGACGAGCGCGACCGGGTCTACTTCGGCCCCGCCGTGATGCAGGCCCAGGGCGACGGGCTGCGCGCGCTCGGCCAGTTCATCTACTACGACGCGATCGTGATGCACGGCCCGGGCGACGACTCGACCAGCTTCGGCGGCATCCGGGCGACCGCGATGAAGAAGGCGAAGACCCCGGCCCAGGGCGGCGACGAGAAGGCGTACCTGACCGCCTTCCTGGACGCCCGCCGGGCCGCGATGAAGACCGAGGCCGCGCACGAGGAGACCGACCGCGTCGACACCGAGCAGCTGGTCTTCCTCAAGGCCGGCAACCTCGACCTCCGGACCCCGCTGGTGTGGAAGGTCTACGGCGAGAGCTTCCACATCGACAAGTAGCCGCCCCGCCACCCGCCCCACCACCGCAGAGGGACCGCCATGCCCGATCCACGACCGCGCGACACCGCCTGCCACGAGCTGCTGCTCGCCCTGGCGGGCCGGATCCCCGACGCGCCGCTGCGATCGGCCCGGCTCGCCCTCGCCGACGGCGGGGTGCGCACCGCCACCGCCCTCGTCCTGGCCGAACTCGCCGGACGGGGACGGCCGGTGACGCCGGACGAGCTGGCCACGGCGGCCGCTCTGGTCGGCGCCGAACTCGCCCCGGACGACTTCCTCACGGTCGCGCTGCGCCCCGATCCGCTGCACGACTTCACCGAGTACGGCGACGGGGCGCAGCTCGCGGCGGACCTCCTCGACGAAGCCGTGCTGCTCACCGCGGAGACCTGCGCCGACCAGGTCACCGGCGTGTGGCGGTGCTGGCGCCGGGCCCTGTTCGCGGACGAGCCGGACCGCCGCGTCTACCTGGTGCAGGCCGAACACCCCGACGACGCCCCGCTGCTGGCCGGTACCTTCCACGAGGCGCTGACGGCGGTCGGCGACGACCGGGCGGGCGTCGAGGTGATCGCGATCGGCGCCGAGGCGACCGGGTACCAGCGGCTGGCCCTGGACCGCTCGCTGCTGCTGTGGGCGGCGGCGGCCACCGACGGGCCGGAGTTCGAGGTCGCCCGCGTCTTCGACCACGCCGACCCGGAGCTCGGCCCCGGCTTCCGCCCCGACCACCCGCTGCTCCCCGAGGGCCCCGACCGCGACCGGGTGCTCGCCCACCTGGCCGCCGGCCGCCCGCTGCTCAGCACCACCGCCCGGATGCCCGACCCGCTGGACCCGACGGCCGGCGAGGTGGTCCCGAGCGGCTTCCGCACCGACGGCCACTGGATCTGGACCGAGGCCGTCGGCTACTTCCTCACCCGCCACGGCCTGGCTCCCGACCCGGCCCTGCTCGCCCACATCCGCACCCACACCGCCCCGCCCCCGGACGACACCACCGTCACCCGCGCCCTCGACTTCCTGCTCCACCCCGAGGCGGCGTAGCCCGTACCCGCGCGGGTGGCCGGAGGAACGCTGGACGGGTACGGGTGCGTACCCGTACCCTCGGGCGTACACCGGAAGGAGCATCCGATGGCCGACGCCAACGTGCGCATCCCCGCCGAGGCCCGCGACCGCCTCGCCGAGGTCGCCGCCGCCGAGCACCTCTCGCTGCGCGCCTATCTGGCCCGCCTCGCCGAGACGGTCCTCACCCCCGCCGAGCGCGCCGAGCGGGCCGAGCAGGCCCGCCGGAAGCTCCAGGCGTGGAACGGGTACGACCCCTCCGCCACCCGGACCGAGGAGCTGGACGCCGAGCTCGACCGGCGCCTGGCCGAGGCGGACGGCCGGTGACCGAACTCCACGTGGTCCTGGACGAGACCGCGATGGTCGCCGCCGGCCGCGGCAACCCCCTCGCCTCCCGCCTCATCCACCGGGCCCACGCCGAGAACGGCTGGCACCTCTACGCCCCCGCCTGCGCGCTCGTGGAGGCCGACCGCGCGCGCCCCGGCACCGCCGAGCACCTCGCCGCGCTGCCCGCCGTCATCGTCCTCGAACTCGACCTCGCCGCCGCCCTGGCGGTCGCGGCAGGGACCACCTGGGGACGGGACCACTGCCGGTACGCGGCGACACCCACCCCCGAACGGCCGGACGGCGCCCTGATCGCCACCGTCGACCCGGGCCGCTGGAAGGACGAGCCGGTCCGGCTCATCGATCTCACTGCCTGACCGAGGGCGACTCCCGCCTACCCCCAGGAGCCCGCGGTGCCGGTGGTACCCGTGCTGCGGCCGGTCTCCGTGCCACGCGTCTCCGTGCTGCGGCGGGTGGGCGCCGGGATCGGGCCGAGGTCGGGGTCGGAGCTGGTGCGGGTGGTCGGGGCGGCGGCCGTGACGGGTGCGTCCTGGGGAGCGCGGCGGGGCGCCTCGGTGCCGAGCGCCTCCAGGCGGACCACGAAGTTGCGGACACTGGTGTCGTGCGGGTGCTGCGGCCACCGGACGTCCTTGGCGTGCACCACCCGGCTGCGCCGGCCGCCGTGCGAGGAGAGCGGTCCGGGCACCACCTTCACGTCCGGCCGCCAGCCGAGGCCCGGGTAGAGGTGCTCCAGGACCAGCTCCCAGGAGTCCTCCCGGACGTCGAGGAACTCCCCGACCCGGCCCGCCACCACCTGGCTGCCGTACGGCGTCCGCACCACCGCCCGCTGTTCGAAGTCGGCGTCCTTGCCGACCACGGTGATCCGCCACGGGCCGTCGAATCGCAGCATGGGTGTCCTCCTGGGCTTGCGGTCCGGGCGCACGACCGCGCCCGTCCAGGAGTACGGGCCGCCGGGTCGCGGCGGTTCGCCACGTCCCGACGGCCCGTCCGGGTCGTCCGCTCAGTTGCCGTGCCGGCCCTTGCGCCGGGCGGCGACCAGCACCCCGACGCCGACCAGCACCGCGCCGCCGCCGACGGCCGCGATCAGACCGCCGTTGCTGCCGCCGCCGGTCTCGGCCAGCTTCGGCTTGTCGGGCGTGGCGGACCCGCTCGGGGTCGGCGTGCCGGAGGTCGGCGTGGACGGCGAGGCGGCCGGGACGGACGCGCTGGGCGACGGGGTGCCGCTCGGCGGCGGGGTGGGCCTGCCGCTCGGCGGCACCGACGGGCTCGGCGGGGTGGACGGCGGGGTGCAGAGCGGCACGTCGGCGATCTTCTTGTCGACGTGGGTGTCCGCCAGCGTGTAGCGCCAGGTGTCGCCCTTGCCGGTGTAGCCGACGGTCAGCTTGACGGTGCCGTGGGCGTCCACGGTGCCGGTGTACTTCTCGTCGCTGCCCTGGCGGGCGAAGGTGTAGTCGCCCTTGGCCTTGTAGTTGTTGCCGAGCACGACCTGGACGTGGGTCTCGTCGGTCCGGCAGCCGACGGTCAGCGCGGCGTCGCTCGGGTGCCAGGCGAACGCGGTGCCGGAGCCCGCCGCGGCGAGCGCGGCGACCGCGCAGCCCACGACGACAGCGGATCGGACCTGCTTCATGTACGCATCTCCTTCAGGTCCCGGGAGGCGGGACGGAGTTCTCCGGGATTCGGTGGACCGGATTCGATGGACCAGCACGGGCCGCCGCCCCACCCCGGCCGGTCCTGCCGACCGGGCGCAGCGACACGTCAACCCGTCCTACGGCTGCGCCCGGTCGCCGGGTTCAGCCGCGGGGCCCGCCGGGGGCCGGCCGCACCGTGGCCTGCGTCACGCCGGTCGGCGCCGGTCCGCACCCTGCCGGTCGCCCCTGGTGGACGGTGCGACGGCGAACCTCCGGTGCCGCCCCGGGGTGCTTCCGGCACGCCCGCGAGCGCAGGTCAGGAGGGTCTCGGCCACCAAGGCACAAGTAATTCGTGATGATTGTGTGATGCTCAGTATGCAGGCTTGTTATTGAGGCGTTGATCCCTCTAATCTCCGGTTCAGTCCGCTGCTGCGGACTCCCGGTGACACGGCACGCCCAACCCTGCCCACCGCGTGACCGGGACGACCGAAAGACCCTGGGCAGGGGCGGGGGACCCAGGTTCTTTCGCCGATCCCCCTCGGCTTGGGGTGAAGCCGCGCAGCGCGCGGCCGGGCCACCTCCCGGTCCGAACCCGACAGCTCACCTCGCAGGCGTGCGGAGAGGGATATCTGATGGTCTTTTCGGGCTCCGGTCGTCACCGTCGTCCCACCCAGACCGATCGCGCCGTCGCGGCCGCCGGTGTGGCGGGGGTCGGGCTGGCCCTGCCGCTGCTGACCGCGACCGGGGCGCACGCCGCCACGCCGGACACCTGGCAGGCGGTCGCGCAGTGCGAGACGGGCGGGAACTGGACGGTCGACCCGGGCACCGGGCGCTACGGCGGCCTCGGGCTCACCCTGCGGACCTGGGTGGCGTACGGCGGCGACGAGTTCGCGGCGCAGCCCGACCACGCCACCCCGCAGGAGCAGATCACCGTCGCGGAGCGACTGCTCGCCGGGCACGGCCCGAGCCTGTGGCCCACCTGCGGCCCGGCCGCCGGCCTGCCGGCCGCGCAGACCCCGGCGCCCACCAGCACGCCCGAGCCCACGCCGGCCCCGAGCACCTCGGCACCGGTCCGCGGCGACGGCGGCGTGGTCCCGCAGTTCCCGCTGCCGTACCTGACCTCGCAGCCCTCCGTCCCGACCGAGGGCAACGGCACCACCGCCCCGGTCCCGCCGGCCGGCCAGGACCAGCCCGCCGGCCGGCCCGGCACCCAGCCGTCCGGCCAGCCGAGCACGCTGCCGGGCACGCCGACCGGCCAGCCCACCGGCGACCCGACGGCCACCACGCCGGTCACCACCCCGGACCCGACCGCGACCGTCCCCGGCACGCCGGTCAGCCCCTCGCCGTCCGGCACCCCGACCACCGGCGACCTGCCCGTGCCGGGCGCCACCGGCACCACCGCGCCGACCACCGGCCTGCCGGTCGACCCCGCCACCACCCCCGCCCCGACGACGGCCGCCACGCCCGACCCGGCCGCCACGACCCCGGTCGCCGCCACCACCCCGGCGCCCGCCACCACCTACACGGTGGCCCCCGGCGACACCCTCTCCACCATCTCCAACAGCCTGACCCTGGGCGGCTGGCAGCACCTGTACGACAACAACTCCCCGACGGTCGGCGGCAACCCGGACCTGATCCACCCCGGCCAGGTGCTCACCCTCCCCTGAGCCGTCCGGACTTCCGGGCGGGGCCGGCACCGGCCCCGCCCGGAAGCGTGACGGGCGGCCCTGGCAGACTGCCGCCGGCGGCCCGTACCGGACGATCAGCACCCGAGGTTCCATGCAGCACCTGCTCACCGGCTTCACGCCGATCTGGGTGCTCACCGCGGTCGGGTACCTGGTCGCCCGCACCGGGCTGCTCGGCCCGCAGGCGGAGGCGGTGCTCGGCCGGTTCGTCTTCCACGTGGCCATGCCCGCCGCGCTGTTCACGATGCTCGCCGGGGCCCGGCTGGACACCTTCGCCACCGGCGCGATGCTGGCCTTCGCCGCCGGCACGGTGCTCGCCACCGGACTGGGCGCGCTGGCCGCACGCCGGCTGTTCGACCGCCGGCCGGCCGACCAGGCGATCAGCGGCATGGCCGCCGGGTACGTCAACTCGGCCAACCTGGGCATCCCGGTGGCCCTCCAGGTGCTCGGTGACGCCTCGTTCGTCGCGCAGATCCTGCTGTTCCAGGTGCTGCTGGTCTCCCCGGTGATCCTCGCGCTGCTGGACGTGGGCACCGCGCGGGGCGCCCACGGCGGCCGGCTGCTCGCGCTGGCGATGCTGCCGCTGCGCAACCCGATCATCCTGGCCTCCGCCCTGGGCGCGCTGCTCTCCGCCGCCGGCTGGACCCTGCCCACCGCCCTCGCCCGCCCCGGCGAACTGCTCGGCGCGGCCGCCGTACCGACCGCCCTGGTCACGCTCGGCATGTCGCTGCACGGCCACCGCGACCCCACCACCGCCGGGCGCCGCGCGGAGGTCGGCGTCACGGTCCTGCTCAAGACCCTGGTCCAGCCCCTGGCCGCACTCGCCGTCGGCGTCCTGCTGCTCCACCTGCCCCGGCCGCAACTGCTCGCGGTGGTGCTCTGCTCCGCCCTGCCCACCGCCCAGAACGCCTTCGTCTACGCCCGCGAGTACGGCCTCAGCACCACCCTGGCCCGCGACTCGGTACTCACCTCCACCCTCGTCTCGATGGCCACCCTCTCCCTGGTCTACTGGACCCTCGGCCCGACCAACTGAGGACCCCGCGCAGGTGCCGGAGCCGGTCGCGACACCGCGGGGTCGTTGCCGGTCGAACGACGGTTGTCGGACGATGATCTGATCCCCCGTGCGAGGAACCGGGAGGATGCCGCCAAGGCGTTGGGAGTTGAAGCACCTGTGCTGTGGCCGAAAGCAGTCAGCGATGTCCTGAAGACCGGTCCGGACCGGGAGATCGTCCGCAGTTACCCGTACCGCTCGGCCTGTCCGTCGTCCGTGTGGGGCGAGCTGATCGCGGGCGCGAGGCGCGATCTGCTGTTCGCCGGATACACGAACTACTTCCTGTGGCTCGAACAGCCGAACCTGGTCGAGACACTCCGCCGCAAGGCAGCAGCGGGTTGCCGGGTCCGGTTCCTCCTGGGTGACCCGGACGGCGCTGTCACCCATCAGCGCGAGGCCGTCGAGGACGTGGCACTCACCGTCTCCACCCGCATCCGGATCACCCTGGAGCAGCTGAGGCGGCTCGCTCCCGTGGAGGGCCTGGAGGCCCGGTTCAGCACTCCCGAGGACGCGATGAACCACGTGGGTCTGTCCGTCTTCCGGTTCGACGACAACGCCCTGGTGACTCCGCACCTGGCGCGGCTGGTCGGACACGATTCCCCCCTCCTGCACCTGCGGGGCACGGGCGAAGGCGGGATGTGGTCCCGCTTCACCGACCACGCCGAGGAACTCTGGGAGCGTGGCACCCCGGCGCTCTGAACGACCTCCCGACCGTGATCGTGGGCGCAGGTCCACCCGACGGCCCATCCGGCTCGCCCTTGGGGCAGTCTTGACGTAAGCATGACATTGACGCACCATCATGCTGGCGCGCGCCGCAGTTCCTCCCCCGTTCCGTCCCCCTACGGACCCCCACTGGAGGACAGTCATGCGACTGCCCCGCCGAGGGATGCCCGCCGCGGCCACCGCCGTGCTGCTGGCTCTCGCCCTCGCATCCCCCCTCAGCCCCCAGGCCGCCGCCCGTCCGGCCGGCCCCGGCTCCGCCGCCGTCCCGGCCGACGGCGCCCGGCAGTACCTCGTCCAGGGCCCGGCCACCGTGGCCGAGCGCACCGCGATCGCCGCCACCGGCGCCTCGGTGGACGCGGTCCGCACCGACTCGGTGGTGGTCACCGCCGACCCGGCCGAGGCCGCCCGGCTGCGCGCGCTCGGCTGGGCGCCCACCCCGCTGCCCGGACCGCAGGACGGCACGCCGGACTCCGCGCAGCAGGCCCCGGGCGCGGTCACCGACTTCCCGTCCGCCGACTCCGGCTACCACACCTACGCCGAGGCGACCGCCGACATCGACGCCGTGGTCGCCGCCCACCCCGACATCATGAGCAAGCGGGTGATCGGCACCTCGTACGAGGGCCGGGCGATCGTCGCCGTCAAGATCAGCGACAACGTCGGCACCGACGAGAACGAGCCGGAGGTGCTGTTCACCGCCCACCAGCACGCCCGCGAGCACCTCACCGTCGAGATGGCGCTCTACCTGCTGCACGAGTTCGGCGACAAGTACGCCACCGACAGCCGGATCGCGGGCGCCGTCAACAGCCGCGAGATCTGGGTGGTGCCGGACCTCAACCCGGACGGCGGCGAGTACGACATCGCCACCGGCCGCTACCGCAGCTGGCGCAAGGACCGGCAGCCCAACTCCGGCACCAGCAGCGCCGGCACCGACCTGAACCGGAACTGGAACTTCAAGTGGGGCTGCTGCGGCGGCTCCTCCGGCTCCGCCTCCAGCGAGACCTACCGGGGCAGCGCCCCGGAGTCGGCCAAGGAGACCAAGGTGGTCGCCGACTTCGTGCGCAGCCGGGTGGTCGGCGGCAAGCAGCAGATCACCGCCGCGATCGACTTCCACACCTACAGCCAGCTGGTGCTGTGGCCGTTCGGCTGGACCACCGCCAACACCACCACCGGGATGACGGCCGACGAGTACAACACCTTCGCCACCCTGGGCCGCAGCATGGCCGGCACCAACGGCTACACCCCCGAGCAGTCCAGCGACCTGTACATCACCGACGGCGCCATCGACGACTGGCTGTGGGGCGCGCACCACGTCTTCGCGTACACCTTCGAGATGTACCCGGGCCCCAACGGCAGCAGCGGCTTCTACCCGCCCGACGAGGTGATCGGCCGCGAGACCAGCCGCAACCGCGAGGCGGTGCTGCGCCTGGTGGAGACCGCCGACTGCGTCTACCGGGTGATCGGCAAGCAGCAGCAGTACTGCGGCATCGCCACCTGACCGGGCACCCCCGCCACCGGGTGCCGGGTCAGGACGGCACCCGGTGGCGGGGGTCCGGTTCGCGGCCGCCGAAGAGGCGGCGGTAGGCGGCGTGGTGGCGCGGGTCGGCGAGCAGGAAGGGGAGGTCGGTGGCCACCATGTGGCGGATCACCAGCATCGGGAGCGGGCTGCGCAGCGGCCGGAAGTCCGGGTTCCACAGGCCGGGTTGGTCCGGCGGCAGGTCGTGGAACTGGCCGAGCATCAGGCCCGACTCGACGAACTCGCCCTTCAGCTCCAGCTGGGTGCGGTCGATCAGGGCCGGCGCCTCGGCGGTCGGGAGGTCCGGGAAGACGATCAGGACGGTGGTGAACTGCGCCCGGGGCGCGCCGGGCGGCGCCAGCCGCAGGAACCAGTCCCGGTACACCGCGACCGCCTCCGCCACCTCCCCACGGTCCGCGGGGAGCCCCGGCCGCACGGCCAGGTGGAACCGCCCGTCGCGCAGCGAGGCGCCGACGAACGGGCAGACCGGGCCGGTGCGGCCGAGTTCCGGGTGCGGCGCGGTGAGGTACGTCCGGGCCCAGCCGAGCACGCCGCGCAGCGCGTCCGCGTGCCGGCGGGCGTGCGGCGGCAGCGCGGCGGCGGGCGGCTCCAGGTCGGCGGCGGTGAACAGGACGTGCTCGGGTCTGCCGGGGTGGGTGAGCATCAGGAATCCCGCGGGTCGGCCGGGCGGGCGGCGGTCGGCGGCCCGGAGTCCGGAATCGAGTCGTCGGCCTCGCGCAGCGGCCGGTAGCAGTAGCCCGCCAGGGTCCAGGCCAGCGCGACCAGCCCGGTGAGCACCACCACGGCGGCCATCCCCCGGCCGGGGCCGGTGCCGAGCAGGGCGCCGAGCAGGCGGCCGGGCGGCGAGCCCGGGGCGCGGAGCAGCGGTTCGAAGACCCGGTCGGTGAGCGGGCCGGTGACCAGGTAGCCGAGGGGCATCACCAGCCGGGCGAGCATCAGGCAGGTGGCGAGCACCCGGCCCTGGAGGTCCAGGCCGACCTTGACCTGGACCAGGGCGAGCCAGTGGGCGTTGATCAGGGCCGCGCAGACGCCGATGCCGAACATCCCGAGGGTCGGGAAGGCGGCGCTCGGGCGCAGCCCGATCAGCACGGCGGAGCCGGCGAACAGGCCGACGAACGCGATCATGCCGGCCGCCCGGCGGCGGGTGCCGCCCCAGACCGCCATCAGCGCGCTGCCGGCCAGCAGTCCGGCGCCCTGCGCCGCCAGCACCACGCCGAGCGCGGCGGGCGAGGCGAAGGCCAGCACCAGTGGGGTGACCAGCACCGTCACCACGCCGCCGAGCGCGTTGGCGACGGCGAAGAACACCGCGAGCGCCACCAGTCCGCGGCGCCGGGCGAGGAAGCGCCAGCCGTCGGCGATCTCGCGCAGCAGCGGTCCGTCCCGGCGGACGAAGCCGAGTTCGGGGAAGCGGACCGCGAGCAGGGTGCCCAGCGAGACCGCGAACGAGAGCACGTCCAGCCACACCACGGTGGCCAGTCCGAACGCCACCGCCAGGGCGCCGCCGAGGAGTTGGGCGAACAGGGCGCCGGTGGCGGTGCCCAGGCCGACCACGCCGTTGGCCTGGCCGAGGTAGCGCTTGGGGGTGAGCTGGGTGATCGCGGCCAGGTAGGCGGGTTGCCGGAAGGCGGTGGCGACGGCGCCGACGATCACCACCGCGTACAGCTCCCAGAGCCGCAGCGCGCCGGCGGTGAGCAGTCCGGCGGCGGCCAGGCCGGCGCCGAGCGCGGCCAGGTCGCAGCCGATCATCACCCGCCGGCGGTCGTACCGGTCGGCGACCGCGCCGGCGAACGGGGCCGCCAGGATGGCCGGGAGCAGCGCGAACGCGGCGATGGCGGCGAACGCGGTGACGGTGCCGGTGGCCCGGTAGGCCCACAGGCCGAGGGCGAAGGTGGACAGTCCGGTGCCGACCAGCGAGACCAGTTGGCCGAGGGTGACGGTCAGGAAGGCGGGCAGCCGGGACGGCGGCGGCACGGCGGGCGGGGCGAGCGGCGGTTCGGCGCGCCGCCAGCGGGCCACCCGTTCGCGCAGGATGGCGGCGAGTTCGGGTTCGCGCTGGAAGAAGTGGCCGGCGCCGGCGACCACGGCAGTGTCCACCGGCCCGCCGTAGCCGGACCATTCGTGGGCGCGCTCGTGGTGGAACTCGGTGACCTTGTCACGCTCGCCGACCACCACCAGGACGGGGGTGGCGCCGGGTTCGGCGGGGGCGCCGTAGAAGCGTTCGGCCTCGGCGGCGTCGTGCCGTACGGCTGTGGCCAGCAACCGCCGTTCGGCCTCGGGGAGTTCCTCGGCCAGCCCGCCGAGCGCGCGCAGGCCGTCGGTCAGGGCCCGGTCGGACTGCCGGCGACCAGGGGCGAACCGGGCCAACCGGCCGAGCAGGCCCGGCAGTTCGGCGTTCGGGAAGGCCGCACCGACCACCAGGCCGAGCGCCGGGCGGCCGGCCGCCCGCAGCCGGGCCTCGACGGCGGTGGCGAGCGCGGCGCCCACGCAGTGGCCGTAGAGCACCACCGGGCCGGGGCACTCGGCGAGGATCCGTTCGGCGCACCGCGCGGCCAGCGTGTCGAGCGGTTCGGCGGCCTCCTCGGGGCGGGCCGGGTCACGGCCCGGTGGCTGGACGGCGTAGAGCGCCCAGGTGTCGGGCAGCCGGTCGGCGAGGTCGCGGTAGACGATGGCGCCGGCGCCGCCGAACGGGACGGCGACCACGGTGACCTCGGCAGTGGCGGCGGTGCGGCGGGTCATCCGGTGCAGCAGTTCGGCCGCCCGGCCCGGCCCGCCGAGCAGGGCCGCGAGGCCGCGGACGGTGGGGTGGGTGAACAGGTCGAGGACGGAGAGCGCCGGGTCGATCCGGCGCACGGCCCGTACCGCGCGCATCGAGTCGCCGCCGGCCGCGAAGAAGTCCTCGTCCGGGCCGACGGGGCGTTCCAGGATGTCCTCGAACACCTCCGTGACCAGTGCTTCGGCCGGGGTGGCGGGCGCCCGGTCGGGCCTGCCGGCGGGGGCGCGGACGGCGGGCGGGGCGGGCAGCGCCGCCCGGTCGAGCTTGCCGGCGGGGCTGAGCGGCAGCGCGCCGATGGCGACCAGCCGGGCCGGGACGAGGTGGGCGGGCAGGCGCCGGCGCAGCCGGTCGGCGACCGCGGCGAGCGCCGCCTCGTCGAGCTCGGCCCCGTCGCGGGGGCCCGCGCCCGCGGCGGCCACCAGGTAGCCGATCAGCTGCGGCTCGCCGGACCGGTCCGGGCGCAGCACCACTGCGGCGCGGGCCACCTGCGGGTCCTCGGCGAGGGCGGCCTCGATCTCGCCCGGTTCGATCCGGTAGCCGCGCAGCTTGAGCTGGCCGTCCGCCCGGCCGAGCAGCAGGAGTTGGCCGTCGGCGCGGTACCGGGCGAGGTCGCCGGTGCGGTACAGCCGCCCGGGCCCGTACGGGTCGGGGACGAAGGCGGCGGCGGTGAGCGCGGGGCGGCCGTGGTAGCCGTCGGCGAGGCCGGCGCCGCCGAGGTACAGCTCGCCGACGGCGCCGAGCGGCACCGGCCGCAGCCGCTCGTCGAGCACGTGGGCGGTGGTGTTGGCGAGCGGGCGGCCGACGGTGATCTCCCCGTCGTCCGTGATCCGGCGGGCGCTGGTCCAGATGGTGGCCTCGGTCGGGCCGTAGAGGTTCCACAGCGCGCGGACCTTGGGCCGCAGGGCGGCGGCCAGGTCGGCGGGCAGCGGTTCGCCGCCGCACAGCGCGGTCAGGCCCGGGTCGCCCGCCCAGCCGGCCTCCAGCAGCAGCCGCCAGGTGGCGGGGGTGGCCTGCAGGCAGGTGGCGCCGCCGGTGGCGATCCGGCGGGCGAGCGCGGCGCCGTCGCGGACGGTGGCGCGGTCGGCGAGGTCGATCCGGGCGCCGTTCACCAGCGGCAGCCACAGCTCCAGGCCGGCGATGTCGAAGGAGAACGTGGTGACGGCCAGCAGGACGTCGCCCGGGCCGAACCCGGTGAGCCGGGCGCCGATCGCGCCGAGCAGGTTGGCCAGCGCCCGGTGCGACACGGTGACGCCCTTGGGGCGCCCGGTGGAGCCCGAGGTGTAGATCAGGTAGGCGGTGAGCTCCGGCGCCGGGGCGGGCAGCGGACGGCGGTCGGCCGCGGTGGCGTCCAGCGGGAGCACCGGCCCGGCGAACGGGAGTCCGGGCGGCGCGGTGCCGTCGTCGGTGAGCAGCACTGCCGCGCCGGAGTCGGCGAGCATGTACGCCAGCCGCTCGGCCGGGTGGTCGGGGTCGAGCGGCAGGTAGCAGCCGCCGGCCCGGAGCACGCCGAGCAGGGCGACCGGGAGGCGGACGCCGCGGCCGGCGGCGACGCCGACCACGGTGCCGGGCCGGACCCCGGAGGCGCGCAGCGCGCGGGCCAACCCGTCCGCGCGGCGGTCGAGTTCGGCGTAGTCGAGGGTGCGGGTGCCGTCGCCGACGGCGGGTGCGCCGGGGGTGCGGGCGGCGTGCTCGGCGATCCGCTCGGGCACGGTGGCGGTGGGCAGGTCGGCGGCGGTGTCGTTCCACCGCTCCAGGACCAGCCGCCGTTCGGCCGCGTCGGCGAGCGGGAGGTCGGCGAGCGCGGTGTCCGGGTAGGCGGCGATCGCCCCGAGCAGGGTGGTGAACCAGCCGGCCAGTCGCCGGGCGGTGCTCGCCTCGAGGACGTCCGCGCTGTACTCCAGCGCGCCGCGCAGCCCGTCCGGGTGCTCGGTGAGGATCAGCGAGAGGTCGAACTTGGCGACGCCGGTGGGCCCGTCGACCGGGGTGGCGGTCACCCCGGGCAGCCGCCAGGCGGGCGCCGGGGCGTTCTGCAGCGCGAACATGGTGGAGAACAGCGGGGTGCGGGCGGGGTCGCGGACCGGGGCGAGCTGCTCGACCAGCCACTCGAACGGGACGTCGGCGTGGCCGAAGGCCGCCACGCAGGTGTCCCGGACCTGTCGCAGGTGCGCGCGGAAGCCGAGCCCGCCCTCGGGCCGGCCGCGCAGCGGCAGCATGTTGACGAAGAAGCCGACCAGGTCGTCGGCGTCGGGGTGGACCCGCCCGGCGACCGGGACGCCGACCACCAGGTCGGCCACCCCGGCGTAGCGGGCCAGCAGCACCTGGTAGGCGGCGAACAGGGTCATGAACGGGGTCGCGCCCTCGGCCCGGCCCAGCGCCAGCAGCGGCGCCGTGACCTCGGCGGGCACGGTGACCGGGACGGCGCCGCCGGTGTGGGTCGGCCGGGCCGGCCGGGGCCGGTCGGCGGGCAGCTCCAGCCAGGGCGGGGCGCCGGCCAGCAGCTCGCGCCAGTGGTCGAGGCCCTCGGTGTGGTCGGCCCGGCGCTGCCAGGCGGCGTGGTCCGCGTACTGGAGGTCGGCGGCGGGCAGGGCGGTGCCGGCGTGGGCGGCGCTCACCTCGGCCGCGAACAGGGCGTGCGACCAGCCGTCGAAGACGATGTGGTGGAAGGTCAGCAGCAGCAGGTGGGCGTGGTCCTCGACGCGCAGCAGCCGGGCCCGCAGCAGCGGTCCGGCGGCCAGGTCGAAGCCGTGCCGGAACTCGGCGTCGACCTCGGCCCGCACCTGTTCGGGGGCGGCGCCGCGCAGGTCGGTGACGGGCAGCGGTACGGGTGCGGCGGGCCGGACCTCGGGCACCGGGGCGCCGTCGACGGCGGGGAAGACCGTGCGCAGGCTGTCGTGGCGGGCGGTCACCGCGGTGAGCGCGTCCGCCAGCGCCCGGACGTCCAACTCGCCGTCCAGGCGCAGCGCGTACGGCAGGTTGTAGGCGGGGTTGCCGGGGGTGACCTGGTCCAGGAACCACAGGCGCTGCTGGGCGTAGGAGACCGTGACGGGGGTGCCGGGGCGCAGCGGCGGGTAGCCGCTGGCGCCCTCGCGCAGGACGGCCAGCTGCCGGGCGAGTCCGGCCACGGTGGGGTGGGCGAACAGGGTGGGCAGCGGCAGGGCGGCGCCGAGGTCGCGGCGCAGCCGGGAGACGGCCCGGGTGGCGAGCAGGGAGTGGCCGCCGAGGGCGAAGAAGTCGGCGTCGGCGTCGTCCACCGGGACGCCCAGCAGCTCGGCGAAGACGGCGGCGACGGCCCGCTCCAGCCGGGTGCGCGGTGCGCGGCCCGCGGTGGCGGGGGGCGGGACGGCGGGCAGGGCGGCCCGGTCGACCTTGCCGTTGGCGGTGAGCGGGAGGGCGTCCAGCGGGATCAGCGCGGCGGGCACCAGGTGGGCGGGCAGCAGCGCGGCCAGCCGGTCGGCCAGGCCGTCGAGGGCGTCGGGGTGCTCGGCCACCAGGTAGGCGAGCAGCCGGTCGCCGTCGGCCAGGACGGCGGCGTCCGCGATGCCGGGGCGGGCCCGCAGCGCGGCCTCCACCTCGCCGGGCTCGACCCGGTAGCCGCGGATCTTCACCTGCCGGTCGACGCGGCCGAGGAACTCCACCGCGCCGTCGGCCCGCCAGCGGGCCCGGTCGCCGGTGCGGTAGCGGCGCCCGCCGGTGTCCGGGTCGGGCCGGAAGCGCTCGGCGGTGCGTGCGGGGTCGCCGAGGTAGCCGCGGGCGACGGCCGGGCCGCCGATCCACAGTTCGCCGGGCACGCCGACCGGGACGGGCCGCCCGTGCGGGTCCAGGATCAGGGCCGAGACGTGCGGCAGCGGGCGGCCGAGCGGCGGTACGGGCGGGCGCCCGTCGCCCTCGATGGGCTCCCCCGGGGCGAGTTCGGCGGTGAGCACCCCGACCGTGGTCTCGGTCGGCCCGTAGTGGTTGAGGATCCGCAGCCCCGGGCGCAGTGCGCGGATCCGGTCGACCAGCTCCCAGCCGACCGCCTCGCCGCCGAGCACCAGGCAGCGGCGCGGCAGCAGGTCGGCGGGCCGGTCCGCGGTGAGCAGCGCGGCGAGCTGGGAGGGCACCAGCTTGAGCAGGTCGACCGGGTGCTCGGCGAGGTGCCCGGCGAGCGCGTCGGCGTCGGCGACCAGGTCGGCGGCGAGCAGCCGGACGGTGCCGCCCGCCCAGAGCGCCCCGAACAGCATGGTGTGGCCGAGGTCGGCGGCCAGGGTCGAGCAGACCGCGTACTGCTCCGGCGCCCCGTCGGGTGCCGGGCCGAGCACCTGGTGGATGCTGCCCAGGTAGGCCGCCAGGCTGTCGTGGCCGACCGCCACGCCCTTGGGCCGGCCGGTGGAGCCGGAGGTGAACAGCACGTAGGCGAGCCCGGCGTCCGGGGTGCCGGCGGCGTCGAGGCGGCGCAGCTCGGGCCGCCCGGCCGGCCCGCTCAGCAGTACGGCGGCGCCGGCCGCGGCGAGCAGCTCCTGCTGCCGGGCGGGCGGTAGCGCGGGGTCGATCGGGAGGTACGCGGCGCCGGCCCGCCAGCAGGCCAGCACCCCGGTGAGGAAGCCGGTGCCGGGCGCGGCGAGCACGCCGACCACCGCGCCGCCGTCCAGCCGCTCGGCCAGGGCCCGGGCGGCGCGGTCGAGTTCGGCGTAGCTGAGGGTGCCGTCGGGGGCGTGGACCGCGGGGCGGTCCGGGGCGGTGCGCACCCACTGGTCGAAGCGGTCGAGCAGGGTGCCGGGCGCGGGGGCGGTGACGGCGGCGGCCCGCGCGGTCAGCTCCAGCTCCTCGCGGCCGAGGACCGGCAGCAACTCGACCGGGCCGTCCGGCCGGGCGGCCATCGCGGCGATCAGCCGGGCGTAGTGGCCGGTGAACCGGCGGACGGTGGCCCGGTCGAAGAGCGCGGTCCGGTAGACCGCGGTGATCTCCACGGTCGGGCCGCCGAGGTCCTCGGCGGACAGACTGAGGTCGACCTTGGCGGTGCGCGGCTCCACGTCCAGCCACTCCACCTCGACGCCGTCCAGCCGCAGCGCCACCCGCGGGACGTGGGTGGCCACCAACTGCACCTGGTACACCGGGTGGTGGGCCGCCTGCCGCTCGGCCCGCCCGACCAGCCGGTCGAACGGCAGCGCGCTGTGCGCGGTGTCGGCGAGCACCGACTCCCGTACCTCCGCGAGCAGTTGCCGGGTGGTCAGGCCGGGCCGGAGGGTGCTGCGCAGCACGGTGGTGTCCAGGAAGCAGCCGAACACCTCGGGCACCTCGTCGCGGCCGGCGACCGGGGTGCCGACCAGGACGTCGTCCACCCCCGCGTACCGGGCGCACAGCGCCTGGAAGGCCGCCAGCAGCACCATGAAGCTGGTGCAGCGCAGTTCGCCGGCCAGGCGGCGCAGGGCGGCGGTGGTCGCGTGGTCCAGGGTGAACCGGACGGCGGCGCCGGCGTCGTCCGCGACGGCCTGCCGGGGGCGGTCGGCGGGCAGGTCGAGGACGGTCGGGGCACCGGCCAAGCGCTGCTTCCAGTAGGCGAGTTCGTTCTCGTACCGGCGGCCGAGCCGTGCGTGGGTGACATCGGCGTAGCCGACCGCGGGCGGCAGCGCGGCGCCCGCGCCGGCCCGGTACGCGGCGGCCAGGTCGCCCGCCAGCAGCCCCACCGACCAGCCGTCGGCCGCGATGTGGTGCAGGCGGACCAGCAGGACGTGGTCGTCGGCCGCGCTGCGCAGCAGGACGGCCCGCAGCGGCGGCTGCGCGGCGAGGTCGAACGGTTCGGCGACCGCCCGGTCCACCGCCTCGGCCAGGCCGTCGGGCGCCACTTCCCGGACCGGGAGCGGCACCGGTGCGGGGGCGTCCACCACGGCGGTGGGCTCGCCGCCCTCGGCCGGGTAGCGGGTGCGCAGGATCTCGTGCCGGGCGGTGACCGCGGTCAGCGCCGCGGCCAGCCGCGCCGGGTCGATCGCACCGCGCAGCCGCCAGGCCACCGGGATCGTGTAGGCGGCGCTGTCGGGCGCCCAGCGGTGCAGGAACCACAGCCGCCGCTGGGTGTCGGAGAGCGGGGTGGTCCCGGCGGGCCGGGGCGGGAAGGCCGGGGCGGTGTCGGGGCGGCGGGCCTTGGCCCGGGCGACCCGTTCGGCCAGGCGCTGTTCCAGGGTGCTCATCCGAGCTCCTCCACCAGTGCCTTCTCGACGGCCGCGGCCAGCGCGGCGACGGTCGGTTCGTCGAACAGGACCCGGACCGGGAACGGGATCTCGAAGCGGTCGCGGATCCGGGCGGCGACCGCGGCCGCCAGCAGGGACTGGCCGCCGACGGCGAAGAAGTCGTCGTCCACGCCGGGTTCCGCGCCGAGCACCTCGGTCCAGATCTCGACCAGGATCTCCTCGATCGGTCCGGACGGCGCCCGCCGACCGCCGCCGGGCCCGGTCCCCTCGGCCGGGGCGGGCAGCGCCCGCCGGTCGACCTTGCCGGTGCCGGTGCGCGGCAGGGCGGGCAGCGTGACGAAGGCGGTGGGCACGGCGTGGCCGGGCAGCCGGTCGGCGAGGAAGGCACGCAGCGCGGCGGTGTCCGGCAACTCGGCGCCGGGCGGTGCGCCGGCCGACCTCAGCGGGTCCGGGCCGGTGGCCGCCACCAGGTATCCGACCAGCCGCTCCCCCGCCACCGGGTGGCGCTGGACGGCTGCGGCCGCGTCGGCCACCGCCGGGTGGGCCCGCAGCGCGGCCTCGACGTCGCCGATCTCGACCCGGGCGCCGCGCACGTTGACCTGGTCGTCGTTGCGGCCGAGCAGGGCGATCCGCCCGTCGGGCAGCCAGCGGGCCAGGTCCCCGGTCCGGTACATGCGCGCGCCCTCCGAAGGCTCCCCCGCGCCGGGCTCCCCCGCGCCGGCGGTCAACGGGTCGGCGGCGAACGGGTCGGGCAGGAACCGCTCGGCGGTCAGCTCCGGCCGCCCGAGGTAGCCGCGGCCGACGCCGGCCCCGCCCACGTACAGCTCGCCGGGCACCCCGATCGGGACCGGGCGCCGCCGCTCGTCCAGCAGGTAGACCCGGGCGCCGGGGATCGGGCGGCCGACGGTGGGCCGGCCGCCGCCGGGCACGCACACCCCGACGGCGGTGGCCGTGGTGGCCTCGGTCGGACCGTAGGCGTTGACGAAGTGCCGGCCGGGCGCCCAGCGGTCGACCAGGGCCGCACTGCACGCCTCGCCGCCGACCGTGATCGCACGGACCGACGGCAGGTCGGTGTCGGGCAGTGCGGCCAGCACCGAGGCGGGCAGCACCAGGTTGGTGACGGCGTGCCGGCGGATCAGGTCGGCCAGGTCCGCCCCGGCCAGGTCGGCCTCGCCGCGCACCACCAGGGTGGCGCCGGTGGTGAGGGTCATGTAGACGTCCGAGATCGAGACGCTGAAGCCGAAGGCGACGAACTGGAGCACCGTGCTGTCGGGCCGGACGTCGAACAGCTCGACCTTGGCGGCGACCAGGTTGGCCAGGCCGCCGTGGGTGAGCAGCACCCCCTTCGGGCGGCCGGTGGTGCCGGAGGTGAACATGATGTCGGCGACCTGGTCCTCATCGACCGTCACCGCCGGCCGGTCGGTCCGGCCGGGCTGGGCGGGGTCGACCGCCTCGACCGGCGTGGCGCTCAACCCGTCGAGCCGGCGGCCGAGTTCGGCGGTGCAGACCGCCAGGCGCGGTGCGGTGTCGGCGAGCATGTCGCGCAGCCGCTCGTCGGGGAGGGCCGGGTCCAGCGGCACGTACACCCCGCCGGCCCGGTGCACGGCGATCATGGCGACCACCGAGGCCGCCGACCGGGGCAGGCAGACCGCGACGGGGCTGCCCGAGGTCAGGCCGCGGGCCAGCAGCGCGTGCGCCAGGCCGTTGACGGCCGCGTCGAGTTCGGCGTGGTCGAGGGATTCGCCGTCGCAGATCACGGCGGGGCGTCCCGGCGGGCCGGCGATCCGGTCGTGCACCGGGCCGGGCCGGCGGGCCGGGGCACCCCGGCCGAACGCGAGCACCTTTCGCTCGTCCTCGGGGGAGAGCAGGTCGATCAGGGCCGGTACCGCCGCCGGTTCGTCGTCCGCCCGGGCGAGCACCCGCACCAGGTGGTCGGAGAGCCGCTCGGCGAAGGCCCCGTCGAACAGGTCGGTGGCGTACTCCACCGCCAGGGTGTTCCGGTCCACCACCACGGTGAGGTCGAACCTGCCGCGCTCGGCCGGGAGTTCGCCGTCGAACCGGACGGTGGCGCCGGGCAGCCGGACCTCGGTCAGCTCCGGCTGCTGGAACACCAGCATCACCTGGAACACCGGGTGGTGGGCCCGCCGTCCGGCCGGGGTGAGCGCCTCCACCAGCCGCTCGAAGGGCAGTTCGCGGTGGGCGAAGGCGTCCGCGGCCACCGCGCCGGCCCGGGCGACCAGTTCGGCGAAGTCCGGCCGGCCGGAGAGGTCCACCCGCAGCGGCAGGGTGTTGACGAAGCAGCCGACGGTCGATTCGAAGGCCGCCCGGGGCCGGTCGCCGACCGGCGTGCCGACCACCAGGTCGTCCTGCCCGGTGCAGCGGTGCAGCACGGTGAGCAGCCCGGCCAGCAGCACGGTGTACGGGGTCGCGCCGAGCCGGCGGGCGGCCCGGTCCACGGTGGCGCGCAGCCCGGCCGGAAGGGTACGGACCACGGTGGCGCCGCGGAAGCTCGGCGGGGCGGGCCGGGTGTCGCCGGGTGACAGGTCGAGCAGCGGCGGGGCGTCCGCCAGCGTCCTGGTCCAGTACTCCAGCAGGCCGGGCCGGGCGGCCGCCCGGCTCTCCTCCCAGCGCGCCAGGTCCGCGGTGCCGGGGCCGGGCGGCAGGGGCGGCGGCGGGCGGCGGGCGGCCAGCGCGGCGTGGACCACGGCGAGGTCGGCGAGCAGCAGTTCCACCGAGCGGCCGTCGATCGCGATGTGGTGGACGGTCAGGCCGAGCTGCCAGCGGTGCTCGGCGGTCCGGGCCAGGGTGGCGCGCAGCAGCGGCGGCCGGGCCAGGTCGAAGGGCCGGGCGCCCTGCGCGGCGAACAGCGCGGCGGCGGCCGCCGGATCGTGGCGCAGGTCCACCACCTCGACCACCGGACCGGTCACCGCCTCGGCGGCCGGCAGCACCCGCTGGCGCGGCCCGTCCGGGGTCTCCACCACCGCGGTCCGCAGCGCCGGGTGGCGGCGGACCAGCTCGGTGACGCTCGCGGCGAACACCTCGGGGTCGAAGCCGCCGTGGTCGGCGCCCACGGAGAGGTCCACGTCCACGTCCGCGTCCACGGTGAAGGAGACCGAGACGTTGGAGATCGCCGGGTCGGGGGCGAACTGGTCCAGGAACCAGTGCCGGGCCTGGGCGGAGGTGAGCGGCGCGTCGCCGTTCCCGGGTGCGGGCGCCGCGAGCTGCTCGGGGCCGGCCGGGCGGGCCGGGCCGGCCTCGTCGAGCAGCCGGGCCAGCTCCTGCACCGTGCGGCCGCCGAACAGCCGGGCCGGCGCGAGGTCGGCGCCGTGCCGTTCGGCGATCCGGGCGACGATCCGCATCGCCCGCAGCGAGTGCCCGCCCAGCTCCTCGAACGGCTCGTCGACACCGACCCGGAAGCCGAACACCTCCGACCAGATCTCCACCAGCAGCGTTTCGGTGGCGGTGCGCGGCGGCGCGGCCGGGGGCCGCTCGGTGGCCGACCCGGCCCGCAGCGCGGCCCGGTCGGTCTTGCCGTGGGCGGTCAGCGGCAGCGCGTCCAGGGCCAGCACCGCGGCCGGGACCAGGTGCGCGGGCAGCCGCTCGGCCAGGGCGCGGCGGACGGCGCCCGGGGCCGGGCCGTCCGGCGCGGGCACGTAGAAGGCCGTCAGGCAGGGTTCGCCGGCGGCGTCCGGGCCGGCCAGCACGGCCGCCGCGGCGATCCCGGGCAGCGCGCCGAGCACCCCCTCCAGCTCTCCGGGTTCGACCCGGAAGCCGCGGATCTGCACCTGGTCGTCGGCCCGGCCGACGTACTCGAACTCACCGTCCGGCCGGCGGCGCACCAGGTCGCCGGTGCGGTAGAGCCGCCCGTGCCCCGGGTCGGCGGTGAAGCGCTCGGCGGTCAGCTCGGGGCGGCCCAGGTAGCCGCGGGCCAGGCCGGGCCCGCCCAGGTACAGCTCGCCCACCTCGCCGTCCGGCACCGCGGCGCCCTGCGGGTCGCGGACCAGCGCGGTGGTGCCGGGCAGCGGGCGCCCGACGGTGGCCGGACCGTCACCCGGGCGGACCGGGCCGGAGAGCGCGACGACGGTGCACTCGGCCGGGCCGTAGTTGTCCACCAGGTCGAACGGCAGCCCGGCCGGAGGCCGCGCGGTCAGCCGGTCCCCGCCGGTGAGCAGGGTGCGCAGCGCGGTGCCGGCCGGCCAGGTCAGCGCCGTCAGCGCCTCGGCCAGCGGGGTGGCGGCGAAGGCGAGGGTGGCCCGGGCGCCGACCAGGTGGTCGCGCAGCCGGGCGGGGGTGCGCCGGTCCTCCTCGGCCGGGACGAGCAGGGTGGCGCCCGCCGTCAGGAAGGGCCACAGCTCCAGCACCGAGGCGTCGAAGCCGACCGCGGACAGCAGCGGGGTCCGGTCGCCGGGGCCCGGCCGGAAGGTGTCGTGCACCCAGTGGACCAGGTCGAGCAGGCTCGCGTGCTCGACCGCCACGCCCTTGGGCCGCCCGGTGGAGCCGGAGGTGTACACCACGTACGCGAGGTCGTCGGGTGCCGGAGCGGGAGCGGGGCCGCCCGGTGGCGGGCCGCCGGCCGGGCGGGCGGCGGTCACCGCGGCCGGGTCCAGCACCTCCCGTACGCCGGCGTCCGCGAGCATCAGTTCCCGGCGCTCGGCGGGGTAGGCCGGGTCGACCGGCAGGTAGCAGGCTCCGGCCCGGAGCACCCCGAGCGCGGCGACCACGTACTCGATCGAGCGCCCGCACAGCACCCCGACCCGGTCCCCGGCGGCCGCGCCCCGGGCCAGCAGCCCGCCGGCGACGGCGTCGGCCCAGGCCAGCAGGGCGCCGTAGGTCAGTTCACGGTCGCCCTGCACCAGGGCGGTACGGTCCGGATCGGCGGCCGCGCGGGCGGCCACGAGCTCGGGCACTGTCGGCACGGCACGTCCTTCTCCCGGCTCCGGGCACGACGGCCCGCAGCCCTCCCCCACCGACCCCAACGGCGGTGGCCGTCACTGGCGCCACGGGGCGGTTGTCGGCCCCCCGGCCCGGTCGAACAGGCACCGATAATCCATGCCGGGCGGGGGTGCGTCAATGAACTCCGTTGACACAAAGCGCAGCTGACACCCGGTCGGACGGCCGGACGGCGGGCTTCGCGGCGGCCGCCCGCCCGCTCCCACCTCGCCGTTTTCAGCTGACGGCGTCGACACACCCGTCCATCCAGGTTCACGGAAAATCTTCCGTCCCGGCATCCCCGGGAGCCCCTTCACCAACGGCGCAAGCTGACAGGAAACGGCCCGCACCCGGGCGTACCCTGAGGTGGTCCGACCCCGTCGGTCGCTCCGTCGGAGATCCCTCCGTTCGAGATCGTCCCTCCGTTCGAGATCAAGGGGGTTGGGAAGATGTCTGGTCCCCCCGGACGCAACACGCCGCCGCCCGCCGCGCCCAGCGTGGTCGGTTCCGGGGCCGGCGAGAAGGGCCTGAAGACCGGCGCCCTCGGCCTGGTCTCCTCGGTGGCCATCGGCCTCGCCTCCACCGCCCCCGCGTACAGCCTGGCCGCCACGCTGGGCATCATCGTGGTCGGGGTGGGCCTGCAGGCGCCGATCATCACCATCCTGGCGTTCATCCCGATGTTGCTGATCGCGTACGCCTACAAGGAGATGAACGCCGCCGACCCCGACTGCGGCACCACCTTCACCTGGGCGGCCCGGGCCTTCGGTCCGCGCACCGGGTGGATGGGCGGTTGGGGCATCGTGGTCGCCGACGTCATCGTGATGGCCAACCTGGCCCAGATCGCCGGCGTCTACGGCTTCCAGCTGTTCGGCCTCGACGGCCTGGCCGAGAGCACCGTGTGGACCACCGTCGCCGGGGTGGTCTGGATCATCGTGATGACCTGGATCTGCTACATCGGCATCGAGATCTCGGCCGCACTGCAGCGCTGGCTGCTGTGCATCGAGGTGGTGATGCTGGTGGTGCTGTCGGTCACCGCGCTGGTGAAGGTCTACGGCGACAGTCCGCCGGACACCGCGATCCGGATCAGCGGCTCCTGGTTCAACCCCTTCGAGGTGCCCTCGGCGAGCGCGTTCACGGCGGGCGTGCTGGCCGCCGTGTTCATCTACTGGGGCTGGGACACGGCCGTCTCGGTCAACGAGGAGACCGCCGACGCGGCCCGCACCCCCGGCCGGGCGGCCGTCATCTCGACCGTCCTGCTGCTGCTGATCTACGCCCTGGTGTCGACCTCCGCGCAGGCCTTCGCCGGCATCGGCACGGACGGGATCGGACTCGGCAACGAGGACAACTCCGGGGACGTGCTGTCCAGCCTCGGCGGAGCCGTGTTCGGCAGTACCGGTTTCGGCTGGTTCCTCACCAAGCTGCTGATCTTCATGGTGCTGACCTCCTCCGCCGCCTCGACCCAGACCACCATCCTGCCGACCGCCCGGACCACCTTCTCGATGGCCGCGCACAAGGCCATCCCGCGGCAGTTCGCCCGGGTCCACCACCGGCACCTCACCCCGACCTGGTCGACCGTCGGCATGGGCCTGGCCTCGATCGCGTTCTACGTCCTGCTCACCGCGATCAGCGGCAACGTGCTGGCCGACTCGATCGCCTCGGTCGGCCTGGCCATCGCCTTCTACTACGGCCTGACCGGCTTCTCCTGCGTCTGGTACTACCGCCGGGTGCTGACCCGCAGCGTGCGCGACTTCGTCTTCAAGGGCCTGGCGCCGCTGATCGGCGGCCTGATGCTGCTGTACTTCTTCTGCTACGCGGCCTTCGACGTCTACGCCGACCCGGACTACGGCTCCACCTCGATCCATCTGCCGGGCATCGGCGACGTCGGCGGGGTGACCGTGATCGGCATCGGCGCACTGCTGCTGGGCGTCGTCCTGATGCTGATCCAGTGGGCCGTCGACAAGTCCTGGTTCCGGCACCCGGACGTGCCGGTGAGCACCGCGGACCCGGCCGATCCCGACCCCGTCCTCGGGCAGGGGTGAGGCGGCGATGAGGATCCTGCTGGTAGGCGCCGGCGGCGTGGGCGGCGCGGCCGCCCGGATCGCGGTGCGGCGGTCGTTCTTCGAGTGCTTCGTGGTCGCCGACTTCGACCCGGCGCGGGCCGCCGCGGTGGTGGCCTCGCTGGCCGGCCAGGCCGGTGCGGAGCGGTTCCGCCCGGCCACCGTCGACGCCTCCGACCCGGCCGGGGTGCAGGCGCTGCTCGCCGAGCACCGCTGCGACGTGCTGTTCAACGCCACCGACCCGCGGTTCGTCCTGCCGCTGTTCGAGGCCGCCAGGGCGGCCGGCGCGCACTACCTCGACATGGCAATGTCGCTCTCGCACCCGCACCCCGAGCGCCCGTACCAGGAGACCGGGGTCAAGCTCGGCGACGGCCAGTTCGAGCAGGCCGGGGCCTGGGAGGAGGCCGGGCTGCTGGCCCTGTGCGGGATGGGCGTCGAACCGGGCCTCTCCGACGTGTTCGCCCGCCACGCCGCCGACGAGCTGTTCGACCGGATCGAGGAGATCGGGATCCGCGACGGCGCCGATCTGACCGTCGAGGGCTACGAGTTCGCGCCCTCGTTCAGCATCTGGACCACCATCGAGGAGTGCCTCAACCCGCCGGTCGTCTTCGAACGCGACCGCGGCTGGTACACCACCGAGCCGTTCAGCGAGCCCGAGGTGTTCGACTTCCCGGAGGGCATCGGCCCGGTCGAGTGCGTGAACGTGGAGCACGAGGAGGTCCTGCTGGTGCCCCGGTGGATCGACGCCCACCGGGTCACCTTCAAGTACGGGCTCGGGCGGGAGTTCATCGACGTCCTCAAGACCCTGCACCTGCTCGGCCTCGACTCCACCGACCCGGTCACCGTCCGCGGGCCGGACGGCCCCGTCCAGGTCTCCCCGCGCGACGTGGTGGCCGCCTGCCTGCCGGACCCGGCCGGCCTCGGCGACCGGATGCACGGCAAGACCTGCGCCGGCACCTGGGTCCGCGGTACCAAGGACGGGCGGCCGCGCCAGGTGTACCTGTACCACGTGGTCGACAACGCCTGGTCGATGCGCGAGTACGGTTCGCAGGCCGTGGTCTGGCAGACCGCGGTGAACCCGGTGGTGGCGCTCGAACTGCTGGCCACCGGCGCCTGGTCGGGCACCGGGGTGCTGGGGCCCGAGGCCTTCCCGGCCCGCCCGTTCCTGGATCTGCTGACCGCCTACGGCTCCCCGTGGGCGATGCGCGAGGAGACCCCCGAGGCCGCCTGAGGCGCCCCGGCGCACCCCCGGGCGGGCACCCGCCGGGGCGGCCGCGCCGGGGCGCGTCGAATTGGCCACGGACGTTCGCCTGTACGAAAGATCCCCTTGGCCGTCAGCACGCTCCGGCCGGACACAACGTTGGCATGCGAGTCGCCATCGTCACCGAGTCCTTCCCCCCTGAGGTCAACGGCGTCGCCCACAGCGTGCTGCGGACCGCGGAGCACCTGGTCCGGCGCGGCCACGAGCCGCTGGTCATCACGCCCGCGCCGGCCCGGGGTGCCCACTGCCCGCCGCACTCCTTCGGCCCGGACTCGACTCCGCTGCCGGTGGTGCGGGTGCCCTCCATCCCCCTGCCCGGCTACCCGCAGGTCCGGGTGGCCCTGCCCAGCCGGCAGCTGGCCGCCGCGATCGCCGCCCACCGGCCCGACCTGGTCCACCTGGCCAGCCCGTTCGTGCTGGGCGCCCGCGGCGCGCGGGTGGCCACGCGGCTGGGCCTGCCCACGGTCGCCGTCTACCAGACCGACCTGGCCGGGTACGCGCAGGCGTACCGGGTCGGGCGCGGCATCGGCTCGGCGCTCGCCTGGGCGCGGATCCGGGCGGTGCACGGCGCCGCCGACCGCACCCTGGCGCCGTCCACGCCCGCCGCCCAGGACCTCACCGCGCACGGCGTGCCGCGGGTGCGGCTGTGGCCCCGCGGGGTCGACTCGGTCCGCTTCCACCCGGGCCACCGGGACGAGGCGCTGCACCGCACGCTGGCCCCCAACGGCGAGCTGCTGGTCGGCTACGTGGGCCGGCTCGCCCCCGAGAAGCGGGTCGACCTGCTGGCCGGGGCCTGCGAGCTGCCCGGCGTCCGGGTGGTGGTGATCGGCGACGGGCCGAGCGCGCCGGCACTGAAGGCCGCCATGCCCAAGGCGTTGTTCCTGGGCCGGCGGACCGGCGCCGAGCTGGCCCGTTGCTTCGCCACCCTGGACCTCTTCGTGCACACCGGCCCGCTGGAGACCTTCTGCCAGACCATCCAGGAGGCGATGGCCAGCGGTGTCCCGGTGGTGGCGCCCGCCGTCGGCGGCCCGCTCGACCTGGTCGGGCACCACCGCACCGGCCTGCTGGTGCCGCCGCGCGACACCGGCGCCGTCACCCGGGCGGTCGCCGAACTGGCCGCGGCCGGCCCCGAACTGCGGATCGGCTACGGCCGGGCCGGGCGCGAGGACGTCACCGCCCGCACCTGGGAGGCGGTCGGCGACCTGCTGCTGCGGCACTACACCGAGGTGCTGGCCGAGCACCACGGCGCCCCCGTGCAGGCGCTGCACCCGGCGGTCGACCCGGCCCCGGTGCCGGCCGGCGCCCCGAAGACCGGCGTTGCGAAGACCGGTGCCGCGAAGGCCGGCGCCGCGAAGACCGGTGCCGCGAAGACCGGTGCCGGGAAGACCGGTGCGGCGATGAGCGCCCCGGCGATCCCCGCCCAGCCGGTGCCCGCCGAGCTGCCCGAGGAGCTGCCGGCATGAGCGAGGCCGCAGAAGGCCTGCGGATCGTCCGGGTGGCCAACTTCGTCACCCCGGTCTCCGGCGGCCTGCGCACCGCCCTGCGCCACCTCGGCGAGGGCTACCTGGCGGCCGGCCACCGGCCGGTCCTGGTGGTGCCGGGCCCGCGCGCGGCCGACGAGTGGACCTCCCAGGGCCGGGTGATCACCCTGCCCGGCCCTCCGGTCCCCGGCAGCGGCGGCTACCGGGTGCTGACCGACCGGCGGGCCGTCGCCCGGACGCTGGCCGACCTCGCGCCCGACCGCCTGGAGGTCTCCGACCGCACCACCCTGCGTTGGACCGGTGCCTGGGCCCGCGCCCACGGCGTGCGTTCGGCGATGGTCTCGCACGAGAGCGCGACCGGGCTGCTCGGCACCTGGGGCGTCCCGGCCGGCGCCGCCCGCGGCCTGGCCGACCGGCTGAACGCCCGGACCGCCGCCGGGTACGACACCGTGCTGTGCACCACCGCCTGGGCCGCCGCCGAGTTCGAGCGGATCGGCGCCGCCAACGTGGCACTCGCCCCGCTCGGGGTCGACCTGGAGCAGCTGCACCCGGACCGCCACGACCCGGCCGTGCGCGCCCGCTACGCCGAGCCCGGCCAGCTGCTGCTGGTGCTCTGCTCCCGGCTGTCGCCGGAGAAGAAGCCCGAACGGGCCCTGGAGGCGCTGTCCGTGCTGCGCCGCCGCGACCGCCTCCCCGTGGTGCTGGCCGTCGCCGGGGCCGGGCCGCTGCGCCGCCGGCTGGAGGCCCGCGCCGCCGAGCTGCGGCTGCCGGTGCGCTTCCTCGGCCACCTCGGCGGGCGCGCCGAGGTGGCGGCGCTGCTCGCCTCCGCGGACGTCACGATCGCCCCCGGGCCGGTGGAGACCTTCGGGCTGGCCGCCCTGGAGGCGCTCGCCTGCGGGACCCCGGTGGCGGTCAGCCGCTCCTCCGCGCTGCCGCCGATCGTCGGCGCGGCCGGGGCCGCGGCCGTCGACACCGGGACCGGATTCGCCGACGCCGTACGGGAGTTGCTGGACCGGCCGGCCGCCGAGCGGCGGGCCGCGGCCCGGGCCCGGGCCGAGGAGTTCGGCTGGGGCTCGGCCGTCGCCGGCTTCCTGACCGCCCAGCGGGTGCCGCTGCCCGCCGCCGGCCACCGGGCCGCGCCGTGAGCACGGTCCGCTTCGCCGCCCTCGGTGACTCGATCACCGAGGGCGTGGGCGACCCGGTGCCGGCGGGCTGGCGCGGCTGGGCGGCGGTGCTCGCCCCGAGCCTGGCCGACGGCCCGGTGGAGTTCCGCAACCTGGCCGACAGCGGCGCGCTCAGCAACGACCTGATCGGCGTTCAGCTGCCGGCCGCACTCGCCCTGCGGCCGCACTACGCCGCCGTGCTGATCGGCGGCAACGACACCCTGCGGGCCGGGTTCGACATCGCCCGTACGGCCGGCCACCTGGACACCGCGCTGGCCGCGCTGACCGCGCAGGGCGCCACCGTGCTCACCGCCTGCCTGCCCGACCCGGGCCGGCTGCTGCGGCTGCCCCGGCCGCTGGCCCGCCCGCTGGCCCGCCGGATGCGCGCCGTGAACACGGTGGTGCACGCCCTGTCCGCCCGCCACGGCGCGGCCCACCTGCACCTCGCCGAGCTGCCCTGGCTGACCGAGCGCGCGCTGCTGAGCGTGGACCGGCTGCACCCGAGCGCCGCCGGGCACCACCTGATCGCCCGCGACTTCCACGCCCTGCTGACCGCCTCCGGCCACCGGCTCGGCCCAGCCCCCGCCCCGACCACGGCCGCCGCCGCGCCCGGCTTCGTCGCGGACCTGCGCTGGATGGCCACCCAGGGCACCCGCTGGATGGCCGCCCGCTGCACCGATCTGCTGCCCGGCCTGCTCGCGCTGGCCGCCACCGAGACCGCCCACCTGCTGGCCGGCACCGCCGGCCGGCTGGACGCCCGCGCGGCCGAGCGGACGGCCGCCGCCCTGGACCTGCCGCGACCGCTCCCGCCGCAGCGGTCGGCGGGTGTGCGCACGGCCGCCCCGTTGCGCCACGCCGAGGAGCCGAAACGTTCCGCGTGAACGCCGCGGGGTTGCACTCCGCGGCCCCTGGAGTGCAAGGAGTGAAAGGTCACACCGTTTCGCGGTACAGCCCCACGTGAACGGGCTCTAACCTTCCCTCATGACGGTCTCGCCCGAAGGGCTCTCCCTGGCCGCCGAGTTCCCGGATGCAAGCCGTGAGCAGTGGCAGCGCCTGGTCGAAGGCGTGTTGCACAAGTCCGGCAAGCAGGACGTGAGCGGCGCGCAGGCCGAGGACGCCCTCGCCACCAAGCTGGCGGACGGCCTCACGGCCCGTCCGCTGTACACCGCCGAGGACGCCCCGGACGGGGCCGGCTACCCCGGCTTCCCGCCGTTCGTCCGCGGCGGCCGCGCGCAGGGCTCGGCCGTCGCCGGGTGGGACGTGCGCCAGCGCCACGCCCACCCCGATCCGCGGGTCGCCAACGAGGCGGTGCTCGCCGACCTGGAGCACGGGGTCGGCTCGCTGTGGCTGGAGCTCGGGCGCGGCGGTGCGCCCGTCGAGGCGCTGCCCGAGCTGCTGAACGGCGTCTACCTGAACCTGGCCGCCGTGGTGCTGGACGCCGGGGCCGAGTTCCCGGCCGCCGCCGAGCGGCTGCTCGCGCTCCTCCAGGAGCGCGGCGTCCCCGCCGAGGCCGCCACCGGCAACCTGGGCGCCGACCCGCTGGGCCTGCTGGCCAGGACCGGCGACGACAGCGCCACCGGCGAGCAGCTGGCCGCGGCCGCCGCGCTCGCGGCCCGGCTGCGGGACGGCCACCCGGGGCTGCGCACGATCGTCGTCGACGCCCTGCCGTACCACGAGGCGGGCGCCTCCCCCGCGCAGGAGCTGGGCTGCGCGCTGGCCACCGGCGTCGCCTACCTGCGGGAACTGACCGCGGCCGGGCTGGCGGTGGACGACGCCGCCGCGCAGCTGGAGTTCCGCTTCGCCGTCGGCGCCGACCAGTTCCTCGGCATCGCGGTGCTGCGGGCCGCCCGCCGGCTGTGGTCCCGGGTCGCCGAGGCCTGCGGGGTCTCCCCCGAGGCCGCCGCCCAGCGCCAGCACGCGGTCACCTCCACGGTGATGATGACCGAGCGCGACCCCTGGGTGAACATGCTCCGCACCACCGTCGCCTGCCTGGCCGCGGGCGTCGGCGGCGCGGACGCGGTCACCGTGCTGCCGTTCGACAGCGCGCTCGGCCTGCCCGACGCCTTCGCCCGCCGGATCGCCCGCAACACCCAGGCGATCCTGCTCGAGGAGTCGCACCTGGCCCGGGTGATCGACCCGGCCGGCGGCTCCTGGTACGTCGAGACGCTCACCGACGAGCTGGCCCGGGCCGCCTGGTCCTGGTTCCAGGAGATCGAGCGGGCCGGCGGCCAGCGCGCCGCCCTGGCCTCCGGGCTGATCGCCGACCGGATCGGCGACACCTGGGCCCGGCGCTCCACCGCGCTGGCCCGCCGCCGCGAACCGATCACCGGCGTCAGCGAGTTCCCGAACCTCGGCGAGCGGCCGCTGGTCCGCGAGCCCGCCCCGGCCCCGCTCACCGGCGGCCTGCCCCGGGTCCGCCGCGCCGAGGCGTACGAGGCGCTGCGGACCCGCTCCGACCGCCACCTGGCGGCCACCGGCAGCCGGCCACGGGTGTTCCTGGCCGCGCTCGGGCCGGCCGCCGCGCACACCGCCCGGCTGACCTTCACCGCCAACCTGCTGCAGGCCGGCGGCATCGAGACCGTGGTGGGGCTCGGCACCGACCCGGCCGCGCTCGCCGAGGCGTACACCGCCGCCGGCGCCGGACCGGCCGCGCTCTGCTCCTCCGACGCGCTGTACGAGGAGCACGCCGAGCCGGTCGCCGCGGCGCTCAAGGCCGCCGGCGCCACCCGGCTGCTGCTGGCCGGCCGACCGGCGGCCGACCGCGAACCGGCCTGGCGGCAGGCCGGCGTGGACGAGTTCGTCGCCGCGGGCGGCGACGTGGTCGCGCTCCTCACCTCCCTGCTCGACCTGATCGGAGTGGCCCGATGATCCCCGATTTCACGGAGATCGGACTCGACCCGCAGTCCGCCCCCGCGGCCACCGGCGAGCAGTGGCGGGCGGCCTGGCAGCAGGCCACCGGCAAGGACGTCGAGGAACTGCTCTGGGAGACCCCGGAGGGCATCGGCGTCAAGCCGCTGTACGCCGCCGAGGACCTGGCCGGCCTGGACTTCCTGGGCACCTACCCGGGCATCGCCCCGTTCCTGCGCGGCCCCTACCCGACCATGTACGTGAACCAGCCGTGGACGGTCCGCCAGTACGCGGGCTTCTCCACCGCCGAGGAGTCCAACGCCTTCTACCGGCGCAACCTGGCGGCCGGCCAGAAGGGCCTGTCGGTCGCCTTCGACCTGCCGACCCACCGCGGCTACGACAGCGACCACCCCCGGGTGACCGGCGACGTCGGCATGGCGGGCGTGGCGATCGACTCGATCTACGACATGCGCCAGCTGTTCGACGGGATCCCGCTGGACCGGATGTCGGTGTCGATGACCATGAACGGCGCGGTGCTGCCGATCCTGGCGCTCTACATCGTGGCCGCCGAGGAGCAGGGGGTGGCGCCGGAGAAGCTCGCCGGGACCATCCAGAACGACATCCTCAAGGAGTTCATGGTCCGCAACACCTACATCTACCCGCCGCAGCCCTCGATGCGGATCATCTCCGACATCTTCGCGTACACCTCGCAGAAGATGCCCCGGTACAACTCGATCTCCATCTCCGGCTACCACATCCAGGAGGCCGGGGCCACGGCCGACCTGGAGCTGGCCTACACCCTGGCCGACGGCGTGGAGTACCTGCGGGCCGGCCTCGGCGCCGGGCTGGACGTGGACGCCTTCGCGCCCCGGCTGTCGTTCTTCTGGGCCATCGGCATGAACTTCTTCATGGAGGTCGCCAAGCTGCGCGCGGCCCGGCTGCTGTGGGCCAAGCTGGTCAAGCAGTTCGACCCGAAGAGCGCCAAGTCGCTGTCGCTGCGCACCCATTCGCAGACCTCCGGCTGGTCGCTGACCGCCCAGGACGTGTTCAACAACGTCACCCGCACCTGCGTGGAGGCGATGGCCGCCACCCAGGGCCACACCCAGTCGCTGCACACCAACGCGCTGGACGAGGCGCTGGCGCTGCCGACCGACTTCTCGGCCCGGATCGCCCGCAACACCCAGCTGATGCTCCAGCAGGAGTCGGGCACCTGCCGGGTGATCGACCCCTGGGGCGGCTCCGCCTACGTGGAGAAGCTCACCCACGACCTGGCGGCCCGCGCCTGGCAGCACATCCAGGAGGTCGAGGCGGCCGGCGGCATGGCCAAGGCGATCGACGCCGGCATCCCCAAGCTCCGGGTGGAGGAGGCCGCCGCCCGTACCCAGGCGCGGATCGACTCCGGCCGCCAGCCGGTGATCGGCGTCAACAAGTACCGGGTCGCCAACGACGAGCAGATCGACGTGCTCAAGGTCGACAACTCCTCGGTGCGCGCGCAGCAGATCGAGAAGCTGCGCCGGCTGCGCGCCGAGCGCGACGAGGAGGTCTGCCAGGCCGCGCTGCGGGCGCTGACCCGCTCGGCGGAGGCCGGGGCCAAGGGCGGCGGTTCGCTGGAGGGCAACCTGCTGGCGCTGGCGGTGGACGCCGCCCGGGCCAAGGCCACCGTCGGCGAGATCTCGGACGCCCTGGAGAAGGTCTACGGGCGCCACTCCGGCCAGATCCGTACCATCTCCGGTGTGTACCGCGACGAGGCAGGACCGTCCACCGGGGTCGAGCGCACCCGGGCGCTGGTCGAGAGGTTCGAGCAGGCCGAGGGCCGCCGCCCGCGCATCCTGGTCGCCAAGATGGGCCAGGACGGCCACGACCGCGGCCAGAAGGTGATCGCCACCGCCTTCGCCGACCTGGGCTTCACGGTCGACGTGGGCCCGCTGTTCCAGACCCCGGCCGAGGTCGCCCGGCAGGCCGTGGAGGCGGACGTGCACATCGTCGGCGTCTCCTCGCTGGCCGCCGGACACCTCACCCTGGTCCCCGCGCTGCGCGCCGAACTCGCCGCCGCCGGACGGGAGGACATCACCATCGTGGTCGGCGGCGTGATCCCCCCGCAGGACTTCGACGCGCTGTACGAGGCGGGCGCCGCGGCGGTGTTCCCGCCCGGCACGGTCATCCCGGACGCGGCCTACGACCTGCTGAAGGCGCTGGCCGCCGACCTCGGCCACGAGCTGTGAGCCGCTGAGCCGATGCCGCCGCGGACGATCGACCTCGACGCCTACGTCAAGGGCGTGCTGGACGGCTCGCGCGCCTACATCGCGCGGGCCATCACCCTGGTGGAGTCCACCCGGCCGGACCACCGCGCGCTCGCCCAGCGGCTGCTGGTCGAGTTGCTGCCGCACGCTGGCAAGGCCGTGCGGATCGGCATCACCGGTGTCCCGGGGGTGGGCAAGTCCACCTTCATCGAGGCCTTCGGCACCATGCTGACCGCCGCCGGCCACCGGGTCGCGGTGCTCGCCGTCGACCCCACCTCCAGCCGCACCGGCGGCTCCATCCTGGGCGACAAGACCCGGATGGAGCGCCTGGCGGTCGACCCGAACGCCTTCGTCCGGCCCTCCCCCACCTCGGGGACGCTGGGCGGGGTGGCCCGGGCGACCCGCGAGTCGATGGTGGTGATGGAGGCCGCCGGCTACGACGTGGTGCTGATCGAGACCGTCGGGGTCGGGCAGTCGGAGACCGCCGTGGCCAACATGGTCGACTCCTTCCTGCTGCTCACCCTGGCCAGGACCGGCGACCAGCTGCAGGGCATCAAGAAGGGCGTGCTGGAGCTGGCCGACCTGGTCGCGGTCAACAAGGCGGACGGCCCGCACGAACGGGACGCCAAGGCCGCGGCCCGCGAACTCGCCGGAGCGCTAAGGCTGTTGCAGGCCCCGGACGCGGTCTGGACGACCCCGGTGCTGACCTGCAGCGGCCGGGACGGCAGCGGCCTCGACGAGCTCTGGGACCGCCTGCAGCAGCACCGCCGACTGCTGGAGGCCGCCGGGCTGCTGGCCGCCAAGCGGCGCGCCCAGCAGGTGGACTGGACCTGGTCGATGGTCCACGACCAGCTGCTCTCCGCCCTGCACGAGCACCCCGAGGTCCGCCGCCTGACCCCCGCCCTGGAACAACAGGTCCGCGAGGGCACGCTGACCGCCACCCTGGCCGCGGAAGCCGTCCTCGCAGCCTTCCGACAGCCCCCACCCGAGCCGGGCCCGCCGGGCTCGTAGGCGCTTGTCGGGGCGCGCCGGACACGCTTCGGGCGGACTTCCGGCGGGCGGGCCCGGGGCGGGGCATTCTGGGGGGAGTGCCCCGCCCGCCCGGCCGAAGGAGCGCCCATGACCACGCCCCGCACCGTCCCGTCCTGGCTGTCCGACGCCGTGCTGTACCAGGTCTACCCGCAGAGCTTCGCCGACTCCGACGGTGACGGGATCGGGGACTTCGCCGGCCTCACCGCCCGGCTGGACCACCTGGCCTGGCTGGGCGTGGACGCGATCTGGCTGAACCCGTGCTTCGCCTCGCCGTTCCGCGACGCCGGGTACGACGTGAGCGACTACCTGACCGTCGCGCCGCGCTACGGCGGGGCCGAAGCGCTCGCCGAACTCACGGAGCAGGCAGGCCGGTTCGGCATCCGGGTGCTGCTCGACCTGGTCGCCGGACACACCTCCGACCAGCACCCGTGGTTCCTGGCCGCCGCCGAGGACCCGGCCGACCACCGGTACATCTGGGCCGACCACCCCGCCGAGCGCTTCGTCGCCTCCCCCGGCAGCCGCCCCGGCTGGTACCTGCCGAACTTCTTCGACTTCCAGCCGGCGCTCAACTTCGGCTACGCGCGCACCGATCCGGCCGAGCCCTGGCGCCAGCCGGTGGACGCCGAGGGCCCGCGGGCCAACCGGGCCGCGCTGCGCGAGGTCATGGCGCACTGGCTGGGCCTGGGCGTGGCCGGCTTCCGCGTCGACATGGCCTCCTCGCTGGTCAAGGACGACCCCGGCAAGGTGGAGACGGGGCGGCTGTGGACCGAGCTGCGCGGCTGGCTGGACCGGCGGTACCCGCAGGCGGCGCTGCTGGCCGAATGGGGCGACCCGGCCCGGTCGGTGCCGGCCGGGTTCCACGCCGACTTCCTGCTCCAGTTCGGCGGCGACACCGACGGCCGCCCGCTGCGCTCGCTCTGGCAGAACGGCGCCGGTACCGACCAGGACGGCTGGCCGGCCGAGCCCTGCTACTTCGACGCCGACGGCAAGGGCGACTTCACCGTCTTCCTGGACGCCTGGCGCGCCGCCGACCGGGCCGTCGGCAGCGCCGGCCGGATCTCCCTGCCCACCTCCAACCACGACTTCTCCCGGCTGGCCTGCGGCCCGCGCACCCGCGACCAGCTCGCGCCCGCCTTCACCTTCCAGCTCACCTGGCCGACCCTGCCCGCCATCTACTACGGCGACGAGATCGGCATGCGGTACGTCCCGGGCCTCCCCGACACCGAGGGCAGCACCCTCGGCCCGCGCTACAACCGGGCCGGTTCGCGCACCCCGATGCAGTGGGAGGCCGGCCCCGGGGCCGGCTTCTCCACCGCCACCAACCTCTACCTCCCGCTCGACCCCGCCGCCGACCGCCCCGACGTCGCCACCCAGCGCGCGGACGAGACCTCCCTGCTGCACCTGGTCCGCCGGCTGATCGCGCTGCGCCGCTCCCGCCCCGGACTCGGCGCCGGGGGCGCGGTGGAGGTGCTGCACACCGGCTACCCGCTCGCCTACACCCGCGCCGACCGCTTCCTGGTCGTGGTCAACCCCCGCCGCGAGCCGGCCGAACTCACCCTGCCCGTCCCGACCCCCGCCCGCGAACTCCTCGGCAGCGGCGTGCAGTTCACCGGCGACCGACTGCGGGCCGACGGATTCTCGTACGGCGTCTTCGAACTCTGACCACGGTGGTGGCAGTGGCGGTGGCCGCAACCATCGCATGATCGACTCGTTGGATGATCTGCAGCGCCCCACCCCGGGCGCTGCCCCTGCGAGCCGCCCCCACCGGGAGTCGATCCGATGGACCGTCAGATACTCCGCCGTGCCGTCGCCGCCTCGACCGGCGTCCTGGGGCGGGGCGCCGGCGGTCGGGCCACGGGCGGCCTCGGTGACGCCGAGGCCGCGCTGGTGCGCCACTACGGGCGGCTGGCCAGGATCGCGTACCTGATCCTGCCGGCCGGCCCGGACCGCAGGCGGCGGCTGCTGACCGCGCACGGCGTGGTCCAGCGGGCACTGCCGGCGCGCGGCGCCGCGGTCACCGGCGACCCGGCGGCGGTCTACGCGGCACTGCGGGTGCGGGTGGTGCGCGGCGCGCTGGCCGCGGCCCGCCGGCCGGGCCCCCGGCTGCTGCCCCGGGTCTGGGGCCTGCGGCTGTTCACCGCCGACGGCACCGCGGCCGAGCTGGCGGTCGACCGGGCGCTGACCGAGCTGTCCCCGGCCGGCCGGGCCGCGTACGCGCTGCGCCGGGCCGAGCAGCTGCCGCCCGAGGAGTGCGCCCGGGTGCTCACCGCCGCCGGGGTGCCGGAGGCCGGCGGGGCGCTCCGCCAGGCGGACCGGTTGAGCGCGGAATCACCGTTGCCCGCCGACGAGTTGACCGGATCGGCCCGGTTCGACCCGTGCACCGTCCGGGTCCGCCCCGGCGATCTGCTGCGGCGCCGGCGGACGGCCCGGCTGGCCGTCTGCGGCGTACTGGTCCTGGCGGCCGGCGCCACCTGGGCGCTGCCGCTGCCGGACTCGTCCGACCGGGCCCCGGTCACCCGCACCTCGAACGACCGGGCCTCGAACGACCGGGCCGGCACCCCCGACCGGACGCGGGCGCTGCGGGCCGCCCCCGACCTCTGGCAGCGCACCGCCCGGCTCGACCTCTCGGCGTGGCCCGCCCGCGGCGACCTGCTCGGCGACCAGGACCTGATCGGCCGGGCCCTGGACGCCTGGCGCACCGGGCACCTCCAGCTGGAGCCGGGCACCCGGCCGGGACCGCCCGGCGAATCGCCGCAACTGCTGTACGCCGGGCGGGTCGGCGGGGCGGCCGTGGTGCTGCTGTACGACGGCGGCCGGCTCGGCCGGTTCACCGACGGCCCGGCGGGCGGCCTGCTGTTGGCCCGGGCGGACGACTCCGACGTGGTCACCGGCGCCGCGGTGGTGCTGCGCCGCGAGGGCGCCGGAACGCGCTTCCTGCTGGCGCCGTGGGTGGAGAGCGTGGAGAGCCGGCTGCTGCGCCAACCCGACTCCCCCGCACGGTCGGTGGACCGCACCGACGGCGTGACCGTCCCGGTGACGACCGGCGCGGGCGGGGCGGTCGCAACGGCGGGGACGACAGCGGCGGCAGGGGCGGGCGGAGGCTGCCTGGACGGCGCGGTGCTCCAACTCCGTTCGTCCCGGACGGTCGCCGAGAAGCACGCCTTCCTGCTCGCCGACCTCGGTGGCCTGCTGCCGGCCCATCTGACCTACACCCCGCTGCCGCAGCAGGGCGAGGCCCGCTCGCCGCGCGAGGCCACCGGCACCGACGCGCTGGTCACCTGGGCCCGTACCGCCTGCGCCGTGCCGGAGCGGGCGCCCGGCGTGAAGTCCCTCAACGCCTGGGCGTTCGCCCAGCAGGCGCTGCCCCGGCAGGCCGGGTCCGCCACCTGGGTCTGCCTGCGCACCGACCGGTGGAACGGCACCGGCTCGGCCGCCACCGAGCTGCTGCTCCCCGCCGCCCGGCCGGACGAGCCGGCCCGCCGGACCGCCCTCGCCGAGGGCCGCGGCTGCAGCCGGTACGACCAGCACACCGTCGGCTGGACCAGGTGGCGCTCCCCAGACGGCCACGACTACCTGCTCGCCGCCGGCAGCCGCCGGGTCACCCGGATCACCGTCACCGGCCCGCGGGGCGACGCGGAACATCCCGCCCCGGACCGCACCCTGGCCCTGGAGAACCCGCCCGCCGACCCGGTCACCGTGGCCGCCGTACTGGACGACGGCACCCGGATCTCGCCACTCGCGGACCGGCCCACCGGCGCCTCCACGCCGTAACGCGGCGGCGCTCCGGCCCGCCGGCCGTCAGAGCGCCGCGCGGGCCAGCCGTCGCGCGCCGGCCCGGATCCGCTCCGGGCCGAGTTCCGACAGCAGCGCACCGACGTGCTCGCCGGCCAGCGTGGCGAGGACGGCGTGCGCGGCGTACTCGGGGTCGGCGGTGCCGGCCAGCAGGATCGTCAGGTGGCGGTGCCAGAAGCGGTAGGCGCCGATCCGGTAGCGGGCGCCGGGGCTGGCGGTCTCGGACATCCGGACCAGCGCCAAGTGCTCCAGCAGGTAGTCGACGTAGGCGTCGACGAAGGCGTCCAGGCGCCGCTCGGCCGGGGCGCCGGGCCCGAGCGGGGGCGGCCCGTGCAGCACGGCCTCCTGGAGCACCCGCTCGCGGGCGTCCAGCAGGGCGGCCGCCAGCCCCGCCTTGTCGCCGAACCGGCGGAACAGCGTGCCCTTGCCGACGCCCGCGGCCGCGGCCACCTGGTCCATCGAGACCGCCTCCACCCCGTGCTCGGCGAAGAGCCGGCCGGCCGCCTCCAGGACGGCGATCCGGTTGCGGGCCGCGTCGGCACGCTCCTTGGGCGGTGGGGTCCGCAGCAGTTCCAAGGGCATTGCAGAACCGGACTGCGGTCCGTTACTGTCGTGAGTCACAAGAGGACTGTAGTCCGAATTCCTTGGAGGCACTGCCATGACCGCACTCATCACCCGGGACGAACTGGCCGCGGCGATCGCCGACGGCGTCGTCACCGTGCTGGACACGCTCGGCGGCGAGTACTACGCCCAGCAGCACCTGCCCGGCGCCGTCGCCCTGGTCCGCGCCGACGTCGACGCCCAGGCGCCCGCACTGCTCCCGGACCGGGACGCCGCGATCGTCACCTACTGCTCCAACCCGGCCTGCCCCAACAGCGGCCAGGTCGCCGACCGGCTCACCGCGCTCGGCTACACCGACGTCCGCAAGTACCGCGAGGGAATCCAGGACTGGGTGGAGGCCGGTCTGCCCGTCGAGACCGCCTGAGCCCCGCGACGGCCTGAGCCTCGCGGCATGAGCTGCGGAACGGGCGGGGGCCGCGGGACCGCCGACGGGCGGGCCGGCGCCCCCGCCCGTTGGCCGCCCGGGCGCACTTCCTGGACGCTGGAGGAGGGACCCGCGCCCGCCGCGGCGCTCCCGCCCGAGCCCCGCACCGCACTGCACCGCACCGGGAGTGCCAGATGACCGACGAGCCCACCACGCGCCCGCTCTGCCTGGTCACCGGCGCCACCGGCTACCTCGGCGGCCGGCTGGTGCCCGGCCTGCTGGCCGAGGGGTACCGGGTGCGCTGCCTGGTCCGCGACCCCGGCCGGCTGCGCGACCAGCCCTGGCGCGGCGCCGTCGGGACCGCCACCGCCGACGTCACCCGCCCGGAGACCCTGGACGGCGTGTTCGACGGCGTCGAGGTGGCCTACTACCTGGTGCACTCGCTCGGCACCGGCCCCACCTTCGAGCAGCGCGACCGCGACGCCGCCCGGGCCTTCGGGGCGGCGGCCGCCCGGGCCGGGGTCCGGCGGATCGTCTACCTGGGCGGCCTGGTGCCGCCGCACGTGCCGGAGCACGAGCTCTCCCCGCACCTGCGCTCGCGCGCCGAGGTCGGCCGGGTGCTCCGGGAGAGCGGCGTCCCCACCGCCGAACTGCGGGCCGCGGTGATCATCGGGTCCGGCTCCGCCTCGTTCGAGATGCTGCGCCACCTGACCGAGCGGCTGCCCGCGATGGTCACCCCGAGCTGGGTGCACACCAGGATCCAGCCGATCGCCGTCCGGGACGTGCTGCGCTACCTGGTCGGCGCCGCCGGTCTGCCGCCCGAGGTCGACCGGGCCTTCGACCTCGGCGGCCCCGACGTGCTGACCTACCGGCAGATGATGCTGCGCTACGCCGAGGTCTCCGGGCTGCCGCGCCGGGTGATCGTCCCCGTCCCGGTGCTCACCCCGCGGCTGTCCAGCCTCTGGGTCGGCCTGGTCACCCCCGTGCCCAACTCGATCGCCCGGCCGCTGGTGGAGTCGCTGCGCCACGAGGTGGTCTGCCGGGAACACGACATCGCGCGCTACGTACCGGACCCGCCCGGCGGCCTGATCGGCTTCGACGAGGCCGTCCGGCTCGCCCTCAAGCGGATCCAGGACGCCGACGTGACCACCCGCTGGTCCTCCGCCTCGCTGCCCGGCGCGCCCAGCGACCCGCTGCCGACCGACCCGGACTGGGCCGGCGGCAGCCTCTACCAGGACCTGAAGGAACGTGAGGTGTCCGCCGCCCCGCAGGCGGTCTGGCAGGTGATCGAGAGCATCGGCGGCGAGAACGGCTGGTACTCCTTCGCGCTCGGCTGGGCGGTGCGCGGGCTGCTCGACCGGCTGGTGGGCGGGGTGGGGCTGCGCCGCGGGCGGCGCGACCCGTCCCGGCTGCGGGTCGGCGACTCGCTGGACTTCTGGCGGGTGGAGGAGATCGAACCGGGCAGCCTGCTGCGGCTGCGCGCCGAGATGCGGTTGCCCGGCCTGGCCTGGCTGGAACTGCGGGTCGACGACAACGGCTGGGGCGGCACCCTCTACCGCCAGCGCGCGCTCTTCCATCCGCGCGGGCTGGCCGGGCACGCGTACTGGTGGTCGGTCGCCCCGTTCCACCGGTTCGTCTTCGGCGGGATGGCCCGGAACATCACCGAACGGGCCCGCGCGCTGCCCTGAGCCGGGCACCGAACCCGGCCGGGGCGGCGGCCGGTTGACCCACCACCCCGCCAACCAGGCACGTTGCCAAGGCCGTTCACCCGCAGGGGTGAGATGAAAATCCGGACCCATCCGGACCGGCCGCCGCACCGAATCCAGGGCGTGAGCAACCAGACGACCGCCGAGCCGGCGCCCGACCGCCGCCCGGGCCGCCTGCGCCGACGCGCCCTGCGCGCGGCCGGCGCCGCGGCGACCGGGCTGGCGGCGGCCGCCGCGGCGGTCGGGGCCGGCGAGCTGGTGGCGGCCTTCACCGGGCCGGACAGTGCCCCGGTGATCGCCGTCGGCTCCGCCGCGATCGACCTGACGCCGACCCCGCTCAAGGAGTACGCCGTCCGGACCTTCGGCACCGACGACAAGCCGGTGCTGCTCGGCGGGATCTACCTGACCATGACGGCACTCGCCGCGCTGGCCGGTCTGCTGGCGGCCCGCCGGCCGGCCGCGGGCGCGGCGGTGTTCGCCGCGTTCGGCGCGGTCGGCGTCTGGGCGGCGCTGTCCCGACCCGCCTCGACGACGGCCGACGCGCTGCCGTCGGTGGTCGCGGGCCTGGTGGGGGCGGTCGCGATGGTGCGCCTGGCCGTGCTGCTGCGCGCGGCGGCCGCCGTGCCCGCGCCGGAGCCGGCCGGTCCGAGCCGGCGCGCGGTGCTGGTCGCCACCGGCGGCACGGTCGCGTTCGCGGCGCTGGCGGGCTTCGGCGGTCGGACGTACTCCGACAGCCGCTACGACGTGAGCGCCGCCCGGGACGCCGTCCGGCTGCCGCCGCCCACCGAGCGGCTGGCCCCGCTCCCGGCGGCGGTCCGCCCCGGCGTGCCGGGCCTGGCGCCGTTCACCACCCCCAACCCGGACTTCTACCGGGTCGACACCGCCCTGACCGTGCCGAGGATCGACCCCCGGCGATGGAGCCTGCGGCTGCACGGCCTGGTCGACCACCCGGTCACGATCAGCTTCGACGAGCTGCTGCGGCGCCCGCTGCACGAGCTGGACCACACCCTGTCGTGCGTCTCCAGCGAGGTCGGCGGCCCGTACGTGTCGACCGCCCGCTGGCTCGGCGTCTCGCTGCCCGACCTGCTCCGGCAGGCCGGCGTCCGGGCCGGCGCCGACCAGCTGGTCGGGCGCTCCCAGGACGGCATGACCATCGGCACCCCGCTGGAGGCCCTGCTGGACGGGCGCAGCGCCCTGCTCGCGATCGCGATGAACGGTGAGGTGCTGCCGGTCGAGCACGGCTTCCCGTGCCGCTCGGTGGTGCCCGGCCTGTACGGCTACACCTCGGCCACCAAGTGGCTGGTCGACCTGGAGGTGACCACCTTCGCCCGGTACGACCCGTACTGGGTGCGGCGCGGCTGGGACCGTACCGGCACCGTGCGCACCGCCTCCCGGATCGAGGTGCCGGCGGCCTTCGCCAAGGTGCCGGCCGGGGACGTGACGCTGGCCGGGACGGCCTGGGCCACCCACCGCGGGATCGCGGCGGTGGAGGTCCGGGTGGACGGCGGGCCGTGGGCCGAGGCCCGGCTGGCCGCCGACGCCGGACCCGACCTGTGGCGGCAGTGGAGCTACGACTGGACGGGGGCCCGGCCCGGCACCCACCGGATCGAGGTCCGCGCCACCGACGCGACCGGCGCCGTCCAGCCGCAGGCCAGAGCCGCCCCCTTCCCCTCCGGAGCCACCGGCTGGCACTCGACGGTGGTCACCGTCACCTGACCCTTCCTCCGAACCCCCGGTCCGTGCCACGGCACCGCCTTGCCCGGACCGTCCGTCTCCACCACCTTCCGACACCTTCCGACACCTTTCGACACCTTCCGATCAAGGAGCACCTCAGATGTCCGTCACCCGCACCCAGTCCCTCGCCGCTCTCCTGGCCGCCGGCGCGCTCGCGTTCGGCCTCACCGCGTGCAGCAGCGACAGCGGGACCTCTTCGAACAGCGCCTCGGGCGCGGCCTCCTCGGCAGCGGCCACGTCGGCGGCGCCCGCCTCCGCCTCCGGTGCCGCCTCCGGTGCCGCGATGGACGCGCCGTTCGGCTCCGCCTGCGCGGCCGTGCCGAAGGACGGTTCGGGCAGCTTCGCGGGCATGGCCCAGGACCCGGTCGCCACCGCCGCCTCGCACAACCCGCTGCTGTCCACCCTGGTCTCCGCCGTCACCGCGGCCGGCCTCGCCGACACCCTCAACTCGGCGCAGAACGTCACCGTCTTCGCGCCGACCAACGACGCCTTCGCCAAGATCCCCGCCGACCAGCTGAAGGCGCTGCTGGCCGACAAGGACAAGCTGACCAAGGTGCTCACCTACCACGTCACCCCCGACCGGATCGCGCCGTCCTCGCTGGCCGGCACGCACAAGACCCTGGAGGGCGCCGACCTGACGGCGGCCGGCTCCGGCTCGGCCTACACCGTCAACTCCAACTCCAAGGTGCTGTGCGGGAACGTGCAGACCGCCAACGCCACCGTCTACATCGTGGACACCGTGCTGATGCCGGCCTCCTGACCGGCGGCCGTGCTGCCGGCCCGCGGCGGCGCCCCGGACCCTGGACCCCGGAGGACCCCGGTCCTCAGGCCAGGGCGGCGCCGCGGGCCAGCAGCAGCACCAGATCGATCCCCGCCACGCCCAGCGCCGCCAGGAACGGCCAGCGGGTGCGCGGCAGCAGCAGCGCCGGCAGCACCAGCAGCGCCGTCGCCGCCAGCGCGGCCCGGCCGGCGGCACCGGGCGGGCCGGGCGGTGCGGTGACCAGGACGGCAGAGGCGGCGCCGAGCAGCACCGCGGCCGCGGCGCCCGCCCGGGCCCGTCCGAGCCGCTGCGGCAGGCCGCGAACCCCGGCGGCCAGATCGTCGTCCAGGTCGGGCAGGACGTTGGCGAAGTGCGCGCCGGTGCCGAGCAGCGCCGCGGCCACCGTCACCCACGACTGCGGCCAGCGGGCGTCGGGCAGGCCGAGCGTGACGAAGGCCGGCAGCAGCCCGAACGCCAGCGCGTACGGCGCCCAGGACAGCACCGTCCGCTTCAGCCCCAGGTTGTAGGCCCAGGCGGCCGCCACGCCTGCCAGGTGCGCCGCCCCGGCGGCCGGGCCGCTCGCCAGCGAAAGCGGTACGCACACGGACAGCGCCCAGCCGGCGGCGCGGCGGACCTGTCCGGTGGTCAACTGCCCGGCCGCGAGCGGCTTGTCCCGGCGGCCGGCGGCCCGGTCACGGCGCTGGTCGATCAGGTCGTTGCTCCAGCCGACCGACAGCTGCCCGGCCGCCACCGCGGCGCCCACCAGCAGGCTGCCGGCCGGGCCGCGCCCGCAGGCCGCGGCCAGCGCCGTCGCGAACCCGGTCACCGCGGCGGCGGGGGCTGGGTGGCAGGCGAGCAGCAGGGTCAGGGCGGTGCGGGTCGGCCCGGTGACGGTCGGCCCCGTGACTGTGGGTCGAGCGGCGGCGGGTGGGGCGGCGGCGGGTGGGGCGGTTGCGGGTCGGGCGGTTGCGGGTCGGGCGGTGTCGTCGGACATCGTCCGATGCTAGGGAGCCCGTGCCCGAACCGGCCGGCGGGACGCGCCCGGTTCAACCGATTGGTGAGGGTATGTCCGACAACCTCCCTATGCTGGGCCGGTGAACCGAATCGTGGCAGTGACGGGCGTGGTGCCCCCGCACCGGTACCGGCAGTCGGAGGTGGCGGACGCGCTCGCCACCGCGCTGCGGTTACCCCCCGACGGCAGCCGGGCGGTCCTCGACCGGGTGCACGCCTCCGCCGGGGTGGAGACCCGCCACCTGGTCCTCCCGCTGTCCGAGTACGCCGAGTTGAGCGGATTCGGGCAGGCCAACGACATCTTCATCGCCGCCGCGCTGGACCTCGGCGAGCAGGCGGTGACCGCCGCACTGGCCGGCTCCGGACTGGCCGCCGACGCCATCGACCTGGTGATCTCCACCTCGGTCACCGGGATCGCCGCCCCCTCCCTGGAGGCCCGGCTGGCCGGGCGGTTGGGACTGCGGCCGGACGTGCGGCGGCTGCCCGTGTTCGGCCTGGGCTGCGCGGCGGGCGCCGCCGGACTCGCCCGGCTGGACGACTTCCTGACCGGTCGCCCCGCCGGGGCGGCGCTACTGCTCTCCACCGAACTGTGCTCGCTCACCCTCCAGCGCTCGGACGGCTCCCCCGCCAACCTGGTGGCCGGTGCGCTGTTCGGCGACGGCGCCGGGGCGCTGATCGCGGTCGGGCCCGAGCACCCCGCCCACCGCACGGCCACCGGCCCGCAGGTGGTGGCCGCCCGCAGCCGGCTCTACCCCGGCACCGAGCACCAGCTGGGCTGGGACATCGGCGACAGCGGCTTCCGGATCGTCCTCGGCGGCGAACTGCCGTCGCTGGTCGGCCTGCACGTGGGCGAGGAGGTCGAGGGCTTCCTCGCCGCGCACGACCTCAAGCCCGCCGACATCGCGGCCTGGATCTGCCACCCCGGCGGCCCGAAGGTGCTGGACGCGATCGCCGGAACGCTCGATCTCCCGCCGTCCGCCCTGGAGTTGAGCCGGCGCTCGCTGGCCGCGGTCGGCAACCTGTCCTCCGCCTCGGTGCTGCACATCCTGCGCGACACCCTCGCGCTGCGCCCGCCGCCGCCCGGCTCGTACGGGCTGGTGCTCGCGCTCGGTCCCGGCTTCGCCTCCGAACTCGTCCTCCTGCGCTGGTAGTCGCCCCATGACCGGATACACCGTCCTGATCCTGCTGGTCGCGCTCGAGCGGCTGGCCGAACTGCTGGTCGCCCGCCGCAACGCCGCCCTCAGCCGCACGCTCGGCGGCACCGAGTACGGGCGCGGCCACTACCCGCCGATGGTGCTGCTGCACACCGCGCTGCTGTTCGGCTGCCTGCTCGAACCGGCGCTCGCCGACCGGCCGTTCCTGCCCGCCCTCGGGTGGCCGATGCTGGCGCTGGCGCTCGCCGCCCAGGGACTGCGCTGGTGGTGCATCGGCACGCTCGGTACCCGGTGGAACACCCGGGTGATCGTGGTCCCCGGGCTGCCGCTGGTCACCACCGGGCCCTACCGGTGGCTGAACCATCCCAACTACCTGGCCGTGGTGGTGGAGGGGTTCGCGCTGCCGCTGGTGCACAGCGCCTGGACCACCGCGCTGAGCTTCACCCTGCTGAACCTGGTGCTGCTGCGGGTGCGGATCCGCTGCGAGGAACTCGCGCTGACCGGCGGCGCCGGCGGCCGGGTGGTGGCGGCGTGATCGACCTGCTGGTGGCCGGCGGCGGGCCGGCCGGGCTGGCGACCGCGATCCGGGCCACCCGGGCGGGGCTGGAGGCGGTGGTGGCGGAGCCCCGGCCGGCGCCGGTGGACAAGGCCTGCGGGGAGGGACTGATGCCCTCGGCCGTCCGGGCGCTCGACGAACTCGGGGTGAGCGTGCCGGGTCGGCCGTTCCGCGGGATCCGCTACCTGGACGCCCGCGGTGGGGCCGCCGCCACCGCCGAGTTCCGCACCGGCCCCGGGCTCGGGGTGCGGCGGACCGTCCTGCACGCGGCACTCGCCCGGCGGGCCGAGGAACTCGGGGTGCGGGTGCTCCCGGTCCGGATCCGGGAGTTCCGGCAGGACCGCTTCACCGTGACGGCCGCCGGGCTGACCTGCCGCCACCTGGTCGCGGCGGACGGCCTGCACTCGCCGACCCGCCACGCACTCGGCCTGCACCGCCCACCCGATCCGGCCACCCTGGCCCGGTACGGGCTGCGCCGGCACTACGCGGTCGAACCGTGGAGCGACCTGGTCGAGGTGTACTGGTCGGCGCGGGCGGAGGCGTACGTGACCCCGCTCGGGGACGGTCTGGTCGGGATCGCGGTGCTGACCTGCGACCGGGCGCCGTTCGAGGAGCAGCTGGCGCGGTTCCCGGCACTGGCGGCGCGGCTGGCGGGCGCCGTGGCCTGCACCGCCGTCCGGGGCGCCGGACCGCTGCGGCAGGGGGCGCGGGCGCGGGTACGGGGGCGGGTGCTGCTGGTGGGCGACGCGGCGGGCTACCTGGACGCGCTCACCGGGGAGGGCGTCTCGGTGGCACTGGCGTCGGCGGAGGCGCTGGTGCGGTGCGTGGTCGCGGGGCGGCCGGAGCAGTACGAACGGGCCTGGCGGCGGGCCTCGCGCAGCTACCGGCTACTGACGGGCACCCTGTTGTGGGCACGCCGGCAGCCGCTGCTGGCGCCGCGGATCGTCCCGGTTGCGGTGGGGCTGCCGGGGGTGTTCCGGGCGGGGGTCAATCTGCTGGCTTGAGGGGGCGGGGCGGGGCTGGGCGGGGGGCGCGGGGCGGGCGTTCATGGTTGGGCGAGCATTCACGGATGCGTGAACGTTCACGGGGGCGCGATCGCTGACCGCCGTGCGACCGTTTGCGGCGGCGCGAGCGTTCACGTTGCCGTGAATGTCGGCGCCCGTGCGAGCGTTCACGCCAGCGTGGGCGTTCGCCCTCATGCAAACGTTCGCACCGCCGCAACCATTCACGTCGGCGCGAACGTTCACTCCTCCCCCAAGCCTTACCGCTCCGCCGACGTCACCACTCCACCGGCAGCGCCCGCAGGCCGTGGACCACCGACTCGGTCCGCCGCTCCACCTGCTCGAACGGCACGGCCAACCGCAGGCCGGGCAGCCGCCGCAGCAGGGTGGCCAACGCGATCTGCAACTCGGCGCGGGCCAGCGGCTGCCCCAGGCACTGGTGGATCCCGAAGCCGAAGGCGAGGTGCCGCCGGGCGTCCCGGGTGACGTCCAGGGCATCGCCGTCCTCGAACTGCTCGGAGTCCCGGTTCGCCGTCGACAGCATGCACAGCACGCCCTCGCCCGCCCGGATCAGCGTGCCGTCCAGCTCGACGTCCTCCAGCGCCACCCGCGGGACCCCGAGGTGGACGATGGTCAGGTACCGCAGCAGCTCCTCGACCGCGCCCCGCATCAACTCCGGCTGCTCCCGCAGGCGTTCGGCCTGGGCCGGGTTCTCCAGCAGGGCGAGCGTGCCGAGCGCCGTCATGTTGGCGGTGGTCTCGTGGCCGGCGATGAGCAGCAGCAGCCCCATCGACGCGGCCTCCGCCCGGCTGAGCTCGCCGCGGGCGACCAGGCGGCTGATCACGCCGTCGTCGGGTTCGCGCAGCTTGCGGTCGGCGAGGTCGCCCAGGTAGTCGGTCAGCGCCCGCTGGGAGGCTTCGACCCGGTCGGTCTCGGCCGTGATGTCCAGCAGGGTGCGGCTGTGCTCCTGGAAGAAGGCGTGGTCCTCGTAGGGCACTCCGAGCAGCAGGCAGATCACCAGCGACGGCACCGGGAGGGCGAACTCCTGCACCAGGTCGGCCGGACCACCCTTGGCGATCATGCGATCCAGCGCCTCGTCGACGATCTGCTGGATCTGCGGGCGCAGCGCCTCCACCCGCTTGATGATGAAGTCCCCGGTGAGCATGCGGCGTTGCCGGGAGTGCTCGGGATCGTCCAGCCGGAGGAAGGTCGGGGTGGTGCGGCTCACCAGTTCGCGGCGGCCGGGCGTGAGGAACGGGAAGCCGGGCAGCCGGGCATCGGCGCTGAACCGGTTGTCGGCGAGGACGGCCCGGGAGTGCCGGTAGCCGGTGAGCAGCCAGCACGGGGCGCCGTCCCAGAGCGCGATCCTGGTGATCGGGCTCGCCTCGTGCGCCTCCCGGTAGGCGGGCGGCGGGTCGAACGGGCAACTCCCGTGCGCGGCGGGCACGGTGACGTGCGAGACCGGGCAGGTCGCGGCGGCGCCGGCGGGATCGGGGTCGGCGCCCGGTCGGGCGATGGGGGTGTCGGTGGTCATGCGGCTGTGCTCCTTCCAGACGTGGGTGGAGTCCGGCCGGGCCGGGATCAGCCGGGTTCGCCGTGCGCGGTGATGGCACCGCCGGGGCAGAGCGCGGCCGCCAGTTTGACGTCGGCGGCGAGTTCCGGCCCGGGGCGCTCCTGGAGCAGCTGGACGAGCCCGTCGTCCTCGCCCTGGTCGAACACGGCGGGGACGGTCAGTACGCACTGGCCGGATCCGCAGCAGCGGTCCTGATCGATGGTCACCTGCATGGGGGCACCTCGGTCCGGTGGGGTGAATCGGTTTCGCAAGGCAACTAATTCACCGTAACTCAGCCAGGTCCGCATACGAAGGTCCGTGCGCGCAGCGACACGAGTTGGCCGGAAAGCGCCGACCCTGACGACGGGTCGGGGCGCTCGCGAAAGCGCCGACGGGCGGGTCGGGGCGGCGTCAGTTCACGGGACCGGGAGCGCTGCCGCCCGGGGGTTCCTCGGCGAGCAGTTCCAGGACCGGCAGGGCCGCGAGCAGCGCGTCCTGCTGCTCGGCGGTCAGCTGACCGATCCGTTCGGCGAGCAGCTGGGAGCGTTCCAGCCGGATCCGGGCGATGGTCTCGCGGCCGTGCGCGGTCACCGTGATCAGGGCCGAGCGCCGGTCCTGCGGGTCGGGCTCCTTGGCGATCAGGCCATCGGCGTGCAGCGGCGCCAGGGTGCGGATCATGGACGGCGGGGCGACCCGCTCCCGGGCCGCCAGGTCCACCAGCCGGATCGGGGCGTGCGCCTCGATCCGGGCCAGCGCCGACAGTTGGGCGAAGGTGAGGTCGAGCCGGCTGGAGGCCTGCACCATCTGGCGGTGCAGGCGCGACACCGCCAGGCGCAGCCGCGCCAGGTCGGCCGCGGGCACGGTCGGGTCGTTCGCCATGGGCCGGACGTACTCCTCAGGGTCGCGTGCTGCTCTCCGGCGCCGCCTGCGCCGGGTCGCTGGGAGCCTTCACCGTACCGGGCGCACCGGGAGCCTCGGCCGCAGCGGTACCGGCGGCCGACGTACCGGTGGCAGACGTACCTGCGGCAGGCGTACCGGTGGTGCCCGGGGCGGCCGGCCCGACGGCGGCCACCGGCGCTGCCGCCCTACGGTCCCGCACCAGCGAGGCGAGCGCGCCCAGCAGCGAGAGCGCGATGGCGAACCAGAACACCACGACCAGCCCGTCGTGGAACGGTCCGGCGATCAGCTGCGGGAAGAACTCCCGGCCGGTCAGGGTCTGGGCGTTGCCGGGCGGCAGCTGGGCGAGCAGGTCGGGTCCGAGCAGTTCGCGGACCGGGTTGTAGCCGAGGAAGGCGGCGAACAGCGTGCCGACCGGCGGCAGCGAGGCGATCGAATGGGCGGCCGGGGCCGGCACCCCCTGGGCGGTCAGCCCGCTGTTCAGGCCCTGCGGGAGCGATCCGGCCAGGCCCGCGACCATCAGCGAGAAGAACACGCCGATGGAGAGCACCATGCCGGCGTTCTGGAAGGTGGCCCGCATGCCGGAGGCGGCGCCCCGGGCGTCGGCCGGCACGCTGGACATGATCAGCGAGGTGTTGGGCGCCGCGAACAGGCCGCCGCCCAGACCGTTGAGGAAGATCAGGAACGCGAACCAGCCGTAGTCGAAGTCGGTCGGCAGGAGCAGCAGCCCGCCGAACGAGACCGCCATCACCGCCAGCCCGCCGGCCGCGAACAGCCGGGCGCCGTACTTGTCGGAGAGGTGCCCGGCCACCGGGCCGGCGACCAGGAAGCCGATGGTCAGCGGGATCATGTAGATGCCGGCCCAGAGCGGGGTGGACTCGTACTGGTAGCCGTGCAGCGGCAGCCAGATGCCCTGGAGCCAGATGATCAGCATGAACTGCAGCCCGCCGCGGGCGATCGAGCCCAGCAGGGTCGCGGCGTTGCCGCTGGTGAAGGTCGGGTCGCGGAACAGCCGCAGCGGGAACATCGGTTCCGCCACCCGCCGCTCGATCAGGCAGAACAGCGCCAGCACGGCCGTGCCGCCGATCAGGCCGGCCAGCACCCAGGGGTTGGTCCAGCCCATGGTGTGCCCGCCGTACGGCTGGATGCCGTAGGTGATGCCGGCCAGCAGGGCGGTCAGCCCGACGGCGAAGGTGAGGTTGCCCCACCAGTCGATCCTGGCCGGCCGGCGCAGGCCGGTGTCGCGCAGCGAGCGGTACGCCCACAGGGTGCCGAGCAGGCCGATCGGGACGTTGACCCAGAAGATCGAGCGCCAGTTCCACTCGGCGAGCACGCCGCCGAGCACCAGACCGATGAACGAACCGGCGATCGCGGCCACGATGTTGACCCCGAGCGCCATCCCGCGCTGACGGGCCGGGAAGGCGTCCGTGATGATCGCCGCGGAGTTGGCCATCAGCATCGATCCGCCGACCGCCTGGGCCACCCGCCAGGCGATCAGCCAGAGCGCGCCGCCCCCGCCGGAGAGCGGGTCGAGCGAGAGCGCCACCGAGGTCAGGGTGAAGATCAGGAATCCGGCGTTGTAGATCCGCACCCGGCCGTAGATGTCGCCGAGCCGGCCGAGCGTGACCACCAGCACGGCGGTGACCAGCATGTAGCCCATCAGCATCCAGAGCAGGTAGCTGACGTTGCCGGGCTCCAGCGGGTCGAGACCGATGCCGTTGAAGATCGCCGGGAGCGAGATCAGCACGATCGAGCTGTTGATCGTCGCCACCAGCGTCCCGAGCGTGGTGTTCGACAGCGCCACCCACTTGTACCGCGGATGCTCCTGCGCCACCGCGCCCATGCCGACCTCCAAGTAGTTAGTTGTTCTTAGCTAACTATCTGCCGGGAAGGTCCGGCCCCGCAAGGGCCGTCTCGCATCGCGGAGCACGGGACCGCGCCCTGACCGGATGGGCTCAGCCCTCGGCCCGCCAGCGGTAGCAGAGCTCCGGGCGGCCCACCTGGCCGTACTGCGGTTCGCGAACGGCCAGCCCGGCGTCCACCAGGTGCTCCAGGTAGCGGCGCGCGGTGATCCGGGAGACGCCCGCCGCCGCGCCGGCCGCTGCGGCGGACAGCCCGGCCGACGCCTCCCGGAGCACCCCCGCCACCGTCTCCAGGGTGGGCGCGCTCAGGCCCTTGGGCAGCGCGGCCGGCTCGGGGGTGCGCAGCAGCGCCAGCGCCTGGTCGACCTCGTCCTGGCCGGTGGCCTCGCCGGTGCGGCCGAGGGTCCGCCGGTAGCGGGCGTAGCCGTCCAGCCGGTCGGTCAGGGCCGCGGCGCCGAACGGCTTGAGCAGGTACTGCACCACCCCGGCGGACACCGCCTGGCGGACCATCGTCAGATCGCGGGCCGAGGTGACCGCGATGATGTCGCTGCCGTGGCCGGCCGCCCGCAGGGTGCGGCACAGCCGCAGGCCGTGGCCGTCCGGGAGGTAGAGGTCGAGCAGGATCAGGTCGACCGGGCTGCCCCCGGCCCGCGCCCGCTCCAGCCGGCGCAGCGCCTCGGCGCAGGTGTACGCGGTGCCCGCGACCCGGAAGCCGGGCGTGCGCTCCACGTACAGCGAGTGGGCGGCGGCCGCCACCGGGTCGTCCTCGACCACCAGCACCGAGATCACCCGGCCACCTCCACGCCCCGGGAACCCCCGAACCCGGCCCGCCCGGGTACGGCCTGTGCGGCCACGGCCCGCCCGGGTACGGGCTGCGCCGGTACCGCCCGCGCGGGCGCCGGCGGGCGGCGCAGCGGCAGCCGCACGGTGAGCACCGCGCCGCGCTCGCGGCCGAGTTCGACGGTGCCGCCGTTGCGACGGGCGGCCTGGGCGACCAGGGCGAGACCGAGGCCGCGGCCGTGCTGCTTGGTGGTCCAGCCGCGCCGGAAGACCTCCTCGGCGGCCTGCGGGTCGATGCCCGCGCCGGTGTCCGCGACCCGCAGCAGCAGTTCCGTGCCGTCGGCGCGCGCGGTGACGGTGACCTCGGGCGGGCCCGGGTGGCGGGCCGCGTTCTCGATCGCGGCGTCCACGGCGTTGTCGATCAGGTTGCCGAGCAGGGTGACCAGGTCGCGCGGTGCGAGCTCGACGGGCAGCACGCCGTCGTCGATCCGACTGTCCTCGGTGAGCACCAACTCGACCCCGCGCTCGGCGGCCTGGGCCGCCTTGCCGAGGAGCAACGCGGCCAGCACCGGTTCGCCGACCGCCGCCACCACCCGGTCGGTGAGCTGCTGGGCCAGCGCGAGTTCCGCGGTGGCGAACTCCACCGCCTCGCGGTGGCGGCCGAGTTCGATCAGCGAGACCACCGCGTGCAGCCGGTTGGCGGCCTCGTGGGCCTGCGCGCCGAGCGCCTCGGCGAAGCCCCGCACCGAGTCCAACTCGCCGGTGAGCCCCTGGAGTTCGGTGTGGTCGCGGAGGGTCACCACGGTCCCCAGGCCGGGGCCGATCGCCGAGGTGTTGAGCAGGACCACCCGGTCGGCGGTGAGGTGGACCTCGTCCCGCACCGGCGTGGGGGCCAGCAGGGCCCCGACCAGCGAGTCCGGCAGCCCCAGGGCGTCCACCGCGGCGCCCTCCGACCCGCCCGGCAGGCCGAGCAGTTCACGGGCGGCGTCGTTGCAGAGCAGCACCCGGTGCGCGCCGTCCAGCAGTACCAGCCCCTCGCGCACCGAGTGCAGGGTGGCCTGGTGGTAGTCGTAGAGGTGGCTGAGTTCGGCGGCGCCCATGCCGTGGGTGTGTCGGCGCAGTCGGGCGCCGACCAGGTAGGTGCCGAGTCCGCCGAAGGCCAGGGCGCCGACGGCGACCGCGGTCAGCGCGAGGATCGGCCCGCGCAGCTGGTCGCTGATCGCCTCGACCGTGATGCCCGCACTGACCAGCGCCACCACCCGCCGCTGGTCGTCGAGGACCGGCGCGACCACCCGGACCGAGGGCCCCAGCGTGCCGGTGTAGGTCTCCGGGAAGACGTGCCCGGCGAGCGCCTGGTCGATGTGGCCGAGGAAGGGCTTGCCGATCTGGGCCGGGTCGCGGTGCGCCCAGCGGATGCCGTGGGTGTCCATCACGGTGACGAAATCCACGCCGGTGTCCTGCCGGACCTGTTCGGCGTACGGCTGGAGTACCGCGGTGGGGTCCGGCCCGACGGCCGCCGCCCGTACGGTCGGCGAATCGGCGACGGCGACGGCAGCCGCGCGGACCTGGCGCAGCGCGGCGCTCTCCGCCCGGTCGGCCGTGAAGAGGTAGGCCAGCACCGCGCCGCCGGCCACCACGGCCGTCACGATCACGATCTGCACCGCGAACAGCTGACCGGCCAGGCTGCGCAGCCTGCGGCGCGCGGGGCGGCTCGGGTGCGGGGTCATGCGGACAGTCTGCCCTGACCGGCGGGCGGGGCAAGGGGGGCGGCGGCGTGAACTCTATGAACGCAAACGTGACCGCCGTCACGCCGGCCCCCATAGTCGGATCGGCCGGTCGGCCCGGTGCACCACCCGCCCGGGCCCGGTGCCGCCACCCCCACCCCGGGGCACCGCCCCCGCCCGTGCCCCCGCACGACCTCCAGGACATCAGGGCAAAGGAGCCGCAGGATGACGACGACGACCACCGCAGAGGCCCGGACCAGACGGTCCGACCGCACCCACTTCCTCTACCTGGCGGTGATCGCGGCCGTCCTCGGCGGCATCGCGGTCGGGCTGCTCGCCCCCGGTTTCGCGGTCGAGCTGAAGCCGGTCGGCACGGGCTTCGTCAATCTGATCAAGATGATGATCAGCCCGGTGATCTTCTGCACCATCGTGCTCGGCGTCGGCTCGGTGACCAAGGCCGCCAAGGTCGGCCGGGTCGGCGGGCTCGCCCTCGGCTACTTCTTGGTGATGTCGACGGCGGCGCTCGGCATCGGCCTGCTGGTCGGCAACCTGATCGACCCCGGCTCCGGACTGCACCTCACCGCTGCGCTCGCCAAGTCCGGCCACGCCCAGGCCGCCACGGCCGGCGCCACCGGGACGGCGGACTTCCTGCTCGGGATCATCCCGACCACCGTCTTCTCGGCGCTCACCGAGGGCAAGGTGCTGCAGACCCTGCTGGTCGCCCTGCTCGCCGGCTTCGCCCTGCAGGCGATGGGGAGCGTCGGCGCACCGGTGCTGCGCGGGATCGAGCACCTCCAGCGACTGGTGTTCCGGATCATGTCGATGATCATGTGGCTGGCCCCGGTCGGCGCGTTCGGCGCGATGGCCGCGGTGGTCGGGGCGACCGGCACGGCCGCCCTGAAGAGCCTCGCGATGATCATGATCGGCTTCTACACCACCTGCGCGATCTTCGTCGTGGTGGTGCTCGGACTGCTGCTGCGCCTGGTCGCCGGGGTGAACGTGTTCGCCCTGCTGCGCTACCTGGGCCGGGAGTTCCTGCTGATCCTCTCCACCTCCTCCTCGGAGAGCGCGCTGCCCAGGCTGATCGCCAAGATGGAGCACGTCGGCGTGAGCCGCCCGGTGGTCGGCATCACCGTCCCGACCGGCTACAGCTTCAACCTCGACGGCACCGCGATCTACCTCACGATGGCGTCGATCTTCATCTCCGAGGCGCTGGACAAGCCGATGTCGCTCGGCCAGCAGCTCTCCCTGCTGGTCTTCATGGTGATCGCCAGCAAGGGCGCGGCCGGCGTCACCGGCGCCGGACTGGCCACCCTGGCCGGCGGTCTGCAGTCGCACCGGCCCGAACTCGTGGACGGCGTCGGGCTGATCGTCGGCATCGACCGCTTCATGTCGGAGGCCCGCGCGCTCACCAACTTCGCCGGCAACGCGGTGGCCACCGTACTGATCGGCCACTGGACCGGGGAGCTGGACCACGACCGGCTGCGCGAGGTGCTGGCCGGCCGGCTCCCGTTCGACGAGACGACCCTGGTGGACACCGACCACGCCGCCGAGCTACCCGCCCAGCAGGACGCGCCCGGTCTGGAGAAGGCCCCGGCCTGACGGCGCCGCCCGACCGCACCGCCCGACCGCACCGCTGGGGCCCTACCCCTTTCCGCCTGTCCTGCCACCCCGGATCCGGTCCGGCGGCCCGCTCCCCCCGGGCCGCCGGACCTCTTTCCCGGGCCGCCAGGCCGCTCCCCCTGGCCGATCTGCCCGCCAACTCCCTTGAGACCAACGCCACCTGTGGTCGATGTCACAGGCGGCCCGCGCAGGTCCGCCGGCACCGCGCCCACCAGCGGTTTTAGGCGGGTGTACGACCTGATCGCCGTCGAAGGACCGCCCGATCGAGCTTGCGCGGCGGCGGTCGCGTCCCGCAGGCTCCTCGACTGAACGGACCACCGCCTCCCCTGCCGGGGCGTGGTCCGGTCGTGTCCGAGGGGGGAAACGAAAGGCTCCCCCCACAGCATGCCCAGACACTCGAAGCACCGCCGCCCGGCGCGGGTCGTCCGCCGTCGGGTGCTCGCCATCGGCCTCGCGGTCGCCGCCGTCGGCGCCGGAGGCGCCGCGTGGGCGGCCCCGGCCCGCAACGCCGAGCCGGTGGTCGTGGACTCCCTCACCATCACCCCCGCCGCACCGGGCAGCACCACGCAGGTGACCGCCACGGCCGCGCTGCACTCCGCCCGCACCCTGCCGGTCCAGTCGCTGACCATCGCGGTCCGCGACGCCAAGGGCGCCAACTACGACTTCCGCGGCGCGGTGTCCGGCACCCTCACGACGTCCCAGCAGACCTTCCGGCCGGAGGCGCGGACCTTCCCCGCCGGCACCTACAAGTACTTCGTGGCGTACAAGGCGAACAACACCTGGCACAACCTCACGCCGACCGCCACCTTCACGTCCGACGGTTCCACCGTCACCCCGACGCCGAGCCCGACGCCCTCCCCGAGCGGCACGCCCACCAAGGCGCCCACCGCGACGGCGACCCCGAAGCCGTCGGCCACGCCCTCCTCGACCCCGACGGCCAGCCCGTCGAGCCCGTCGAGCCCGTCGACCTCGTCGCCGAGCAGCAGGCCGACGCTGGCGCCCAGCCCGACGGCCTCGCCGACCGCCAAGCCGACGCTCGGCCCGACCGCGACGCCGTCCGCCTCGGCCAAGCCGACGCTCACCCCCAGCCCCACCGGCACCCCCAGCCCCAGCCCCAGCGCCACCACCGCCCCCGGCGGCGGCCCGGCCGGCATCGCCGGCAGCTGGCACTCGGTGTTCGCCGACGAGTTCAACGGCTCGACCGTCGACCCCGCCAAGTGGACCCCCAACTGGCTGGGCTGCGCCACCTGCACCACCCCGCCGGTGAACACCTCCGAGCAGGCCGCGTACGCGCCCTCGCAGTCCACCGTGAGCGGCGGCAGCCTGCACCTCACCGCCGTCCAGCAGAGCACCACCGCCAACGGCAAGACCTACCCGTACCGTTCCGGCATGGTGCAGAGCAACGGCAAGGCGCAGTTCACCTACGGCGCCTTCGAGGCCCGGATCTACCTGCCCGCCGCCGGCTCGAACGTCGCCAACTGGCCGGCGTTCTGGACCGACGGTCAGAACTGGCCCGCCGACGGTGAGAACGACATCATGGAGGGCCTCGGCGGCAAGGCCTGCTACCACTACCACTCGCCGTCCGGCGGCCCCGGCTCCTGCGCCCCCGGCACCTTCACCGGGTGGCACACCTACGGCGCGGAGTGGGCGCCCGGTTCGGTGACCTACTACTACGACGGCGTGAAGGTCGGCCAGATCACCACCGGCATCAGCAACTCGCCGCAGTACCTGATCCTCAACAACGCGGTCGAGAGCACCAGCGGCAACACCGTCGCCCCGGCCGACATGCAGGTCGACTACGTGCGCGTCTGGCAGCACTGACCACACCCCCCGCAACGCCGTTCACCCCGAACGGCGTTGCCCCCGGGCCGACCCGTCGCCCCGCCCCCACAGCCGGGGCCGGCGGGTCGGCCTCCGGCGTTCCCGGGGGCGGTGCCGGCGCCCCGGACGCCCTCGCCCGCAGGCGATGGCAGGAAACGTGGGAAGCACGACCTTGCTGCCGCCGGACCGGCGCTGTCAGGCTGAGGTCATGCCCGACCGCGACGTGCTCATCGTCCTGTTCGACGAGGTCCAGAGCCTCGATGTCACCGGCCCGCTCGAGGTGTTCAGCGCGGCCCGGACGCGCGGCGGTGCCCCGGACGGCTACCGGGTGCGCACCGCGAGCCCGGGCGGGCGGCCGATCCGCACGTCCAGCGGCCTGACCCTGGTGCCGGACGAGGACCTGGACCTGGCCCGGACGCCGCACACCCTGCTGGTGCCCGGCGGGCGCGGCACCCGCGGCCCGGCCGCACCTGATCTGGTCGAGCGGGTCGCCCGGCTCGGCGCCGAGGCGGAGCGGGTCGTCTCGGTCTGCACCGGCGCCTTCCTGCTGGCGGAGGCCGGACTGCTGGACGAGCACCGGGCCACCACCCACTGGGCGTACTGCACCACCTTCGGCCGCCGGTTCCCGGCCGTCCGGCTCGACCCGGAACCCATCTTCGTCCGGGACGGCCGGGTCTCGACGTCGGCGGGCGTCACCGCCGGGATCGACCTGGCGCTCGCGCTGGTGGAGGAGGACCTCGGCCGGGCACCGGCCCTCGCCATCGCCCGTCACCTGGTGATGTACCTGCGCCGGCCGGGCGGCCAGGCCCAGTTCAGCAACCAGCTCGCCGGACAGCTCGCCGAACGGCAGCCGCTGCGCGAGGTCCAGCGGTGGATCGGGGAGAACCCGGCCGCCGACCTCTCGGTCGGCGCGCTGGCCGCGCGGGCGGCACTGTCACCACGGCAGTTCGCGCGGGCGTTCGCGGCAGAGGTCGGGGTGCCGCCCGGCCGGTACGTCGACGGGGTGCGGCTGGAGACCGCCCGCCGCCTGCTGGAGGAGACCGGGCAGGGGGTCGAGGGGATCGGGCGGGCCGCCGGGTACGGCTCCACCGAGGCGATGCGGCGCGCCTTCGTCCGCGGGATCGGCGTCCCGCCGTCGGAGTACCGGCGGCGCTTCCGCTCGCCGGCGCCGCTGCGCCAGGCGGGCTGAACGGGCCGAGCGGGCCTACCCGTTCAGGTTGCCCAACCCTGCTCACGGCCGCGTGGATGTTCACGTGCGCGTGAATGGTTGCTGCCGGGCGCTTGTTCACCCGTCCGCGACTGTTCACTCATGCGCAACCATTCACCGAAATGCAAATGTTTGGACTAGTGCAACCATTCACGCCATCGCAAGCATTCACCAAATCGCAAACAGTTACCACACCGCGAGCATTCACCAAGCCGGAAGCATTCACCGAACCGCAAGCATTCACGATCAAGCAAATGTCGGCCCCAACGAGAACGGTCACACCCATGCAGATCGCGATCCTGCTCTACGACGGCTTCACCGCCCTCGACGCCGTCGGCCCGTACGAGGTGCTGTCCCGCCTGCCCGGCGCGGAGGTGCGGTTCACCGCCGCCCGCAGCGGGCCGGTCCGGGCCGACACCGGCGCCCTCGCCCTGGTGGCCGACCACTCGCTCACCGAGGTCCGCTCGGCCGACATCCTGCTGCTGCCGGGCGGCCCGGGTCAGACCGCGCTGATGTCCGACGAGCCGCTGCTCGACTGGATCCGCACGGTCGACGCGACGACCACCTGGACCACCTCGGTCTGCACCGGCTCGCTGCTGCTCGCCGCCGCCGGCCTGCTGGCGGGCCGGACCGCCGCCTCGCACTGGCTGGCGCTCGACCAACTTCCCACGTTCGGCGCAACCCCCTCCACCGATCGCACGGTCGTCGACGGCAAGTACGCGACCTCCGCCGGCGTGTCCGCCGGGATCGACCTCGCCCTGCTGCTCGCCGGCCGGATCGCGGGCGACCGCACCGCCCAGGCGATCCAGCTGCTCACCGAGTACGCCCCCGAACCGCCGTACCAGGCGGGCACCCCGGCCACGGCACCCGCCGACCTGGTCGCGGACCTGCGCGAGCGCGCCTCGGCATACCTGACCGCCTGACCGCCTGGCCTCCGCCCGACCCCCGGCCGACCTCCGCCCGACCTCCGGCCGGCGACGGTCGCACCGGGGAGCGCCCCCGGTCCCCGCTCCCCGGCAAGCGCCGCGGATCGCTCTCCCCCGCCGGTCCCGCCGGGGGAGAGCGACACTGGATGCATGGGCGAGACACAAGGCAGGAGCAGCGGGGACATCTTCCACCCGCCGGTCGTGGTGCGCCCGCCCACCCGGGGCGCCCGACCGTACCGGCGGGTGGAGATCTACGGGCGGACGGTCGGCAAGGCGTTCGCGGTGGCGGACGTGGCGGAGTTCGTCCGGCGGGCCGGCGTCGAGGAACCGGATCTCTCCGACCCCGAGCTGGTCGGGTGGCGCGGCGGCGACCTGACCGTCTGGTCGGCCGAGCACGCCCCGGACGCGGGGCCGACCCCGCCCACCACCGGGTCCGACGACACGGCGGACGACGCGGACGACGCGGACGACGCGGACGACACCGAGGACGACAGCGCCGCCGCGAGCTGACCCCGGCACCCGCGCGGACCGACGCACCCGAGCACCCGAGCACCCGGACCTCGGGCCCGCACGCCGCCCGGCCCCAGCACACCCCGCCCCGATCCCGCGCCCGCCGCGACGGCGCGATCAACCATCCAGGGCAATCCGTTCCCCCCAGGCGATGACGATCCCGCGCCTGGAGTGGCCGAGCGCGGCCCGCCGGGAGGTAGTGGAGGAAAGCGCCACCACCGGCCCGAGGAGCAGCGCATGCGCCTGACCCACCTGGCAGCGACCGTCTCGATGGCCGTCCTGCTGACTGCCGCCGTGGTCAGCTGCGCGAACGAGTGGCGTCCGCTGCCCGCCACCGCCCCGGCGCCGACGGTGACCGTCACGGCGACCGCCACCCCGCCGCCCGAGCCGGCGATCGCCCCGGCCGCACCGGTCAACCCGGCCGCCCCCGTGGCCCCCACCGGACCGGTCGCCCCGTCGGCCCCCGCCACCGGAAGCCCGGCCCCGGGCGCCTCCGCGAGCCCCGCGGGTCCCGCCGACCCGTCCGCCCCCAGCCCCGCCGCAAGCGCCCCCGCCCCCGGCACCTCGGCAGCCCCGGCCGCCCCGGCCCCGGGCAGCCAGCCGGGGGCCGCCGTCTCGGTGGCGGGCGCCGGCTCCCTCGGTCCGGTACTGGTCGACGCCCAGGGCCGCACCCTCTACGTGTTCGAGGGCGACACCTCCACCATGTCGACCTGCTACGAGGCCTGCGCCGCCGCCCTGCCCCCGCTCACCACCGCGGGCGTGCCGGTGGCCGGCTCGGGCGCCGACGAGGGGCTGCTCGGTACGAGCGTCCGCGCCGACGGCGCGGTCCAGGTCCTCTACAACGGGCGTCCGCTCTACCTCTGCGCCGAGGACACGGCGGCCGGGGACGTGCTCGGCCACAGCCTCACCCGGTTCGGCGGCCTCTGGTACGCCGCGGACGCCTCCGGCCACCCCGTCACGACCGCCGCCCCGGCCGAGGACAGCACCAACTGACCCCGCCGGCCGGCCCCCACCCCCACCCCCACCCCCACGAAAGAGCACCCACCACCGGCCCCAACTGCCCGGTAACACCGGTGAGTCACCTCCCGATCCCCACCGAACCAGCAGCTCCACCGCCCCACCCGCACAGCAGTTCGGCGCCCACGCGCCCGATCCTGCACCGCCTCAACCATCGACCGGTTCCTGTATAAATCCGTGCCGTGGCACCCCCGCACCCCGGCCGGAACCGACCCCTCCAGCCTCATGGCTATACAGGCACCCGGGAACCGATACCACCTCACCCGAATTCTCAAATATTCCTCAAATCTCTGCGGTGACCGGTCTGACCTGCGGAGATACACGTGCAGCGACGAATTGTGCAGCACCGGTGAAATCGCCCCCGTGAATGTAACTATTCGGCTTCGCGTCTGTTGTGCGGCGGCGTCGCCGCCCTAGCCTTGGGCAACTCTCAACCTCCACCTGCCATTCACCGAGAGGTTCCCTTCCCCATGGCTTCTGTCGACCAGCTCGCCCCGTCCGCCGCCCCACCGACCGGTTCGCCAGGTCGCAGCCGTTCGCTGCGCCGCGAGGTCGGGCTGATCGGTCTGCTCTGGGCCTCCGTGGGCTCGATCATCGGCTCCGGCTGGCTGTACGGCGCGAAGAACGCCGTCATGGTCGCCGGCCCGGCGGCGCTCGTCTCCTGGGGCATCGGCGCGGTCGCGATCATCCTGCTGGCGTTCGTGCACGCCGAGCTCGGTGGCATGTTCCCGGTGGCCGGCGGTACCGCCCGCTACCCGCACTACGCCTTCGGCGGCCTGGCCGGCATGTCCTTCGGCTGGTTCTCCTGGCTGCAGGCCGCGACGGTCGCGCCGATCGAGGTCGAAGCCATGATCGGCTACGCCAACCACTTCTCGTGGGCCAAGGGCTTCCTCGCCGCCAACGGCACCCTCACCACCAGCGGCTTCATCGTCGCGGTGTTCCTGATGGGCATCTTCGTCGCGGTGAACTTCCTCGGTGTCCGGGTGCTCTCGCACACCAACAGCGCGGCCACCTGGCTGAAGATCTTCGTCCCGCTGTTCGCCATCTTCGTGCTGGCCGTGAGCAACTTCCACGGCGGCAACTTCACCTCGCACGGCTTCGCCCCGTTCGGCACCAAGGGCATCCTGGCCGCGATCAGCACCAGCGGCATCATCTTCGCGCTGCTCGGCTTCGAGCAGGCGATCCAGCTGGCCGGTGAGAGCAAGAACCCCAAGCGCGACATCCCGCGCGCCGTGCTCGGCTCGGTCGCCATCGGCACGATGATCTACGTCCTGCTCCAGGTCGTGTTCATCGCCGCGCTCCCCACGACCGCGTTCGCCAACGGCTGGGAGAACCTCGACTTCCCCGGCATCAGCGGCCCGTTCGCCGGCCTCGCCACCACCGTGGGCCTGGGCTGGCTGGCCTGGGTGCTGTACGTGGACGCCATCATCTCCCCCGGCGGCACCGGCCTGATCTACACCACCTCCACCTCCCGGATCTCCTACGGCCTCAGCAAGAACGGCTACGCCCCGCAGCTGTTCGAGCGGGTCGACCGCCGCGGCGTGCCGTGGTTCGGTCTGACCATCTCCTTCCTGACCGGCGTGATCTGCTTCCTCCCGTTCCCGAGCTGGCAGGAGCTGGTCGGCTTCATCACCTCCGCCTCGGTGCTGATGTACGCCGGTGCCCCGCTCGCCTTCGGCGCGCTGCGCCGCCGCCTGCCGCAGCGTGAGCGCTCGTACCGCCTGCCCGGCGGTGCCGTGATCGCCCCGCTGTCCTTCGTGGTCGCCAGCCTGATCATCTACTGGACCGGCTGGCACACCCTGGCCCGCCTCGGCATCGCGATCGTGCTCGGCTACGTGCTGCTCGGCTCGTACGCCGCGTACGCCACCCGCAAGGGTCTGCCGAACGCGCCCAAGCTGGACTGGCGTGCCGCCCAGTGGCTGCCGGCCTACCTGATCGGTCTCGGCGTGATCTCCTGGCAGGGCAGCTTCGGCGACGGACAGGGCCACCTGCCGATGTGGTGGGACATGGCCGTGGTCGCGATCTTCGCCACCGGCATCTACGCCTGGGCGACCCGGGTCGCGCTCCCCGCCGACCTGATCGAGCAGATGATCGAGGACGTCGAGGTGGTCGACGAGGGCGGTCACTGACCGTCCCGCGTCCCCCCGCAGAGCCCGGCCGGTGCCCACCGGCCGGGCTCTGCGGTTGTGGGGCCCGGCGGGCGGTGGTCCAGTGGGAGACGGCCGCAGCGGAGCGCCCGCTGCCCGGCCCCGCAGGTACGCCCCGGTGCCGCGCGACCGCCCAGGAGGCCTTGCCGCCATGTCCGACGCACACGTCCCGTACACCACCAACAACGCCGGCGTCCCGGTCGAGAGCGACGCGGATTCGCTGACCGCGGGCCCGGTCGGCCCGATCCTGCTGCACGACCACTACCTGATCGAGAAGATGGCCCAGTTCAACCGCGAGCGGGTCCCTGAGCGGGTGGTGCACGCCAAGGGCGGCGGCGCCTACGGGATCTTCGAGGTCACCCAGGACATCAGCCGGTACACGGTGGCCGACCTGTTCCAACCGGGCAAGCGGACCGAGATGCTGGCGCGGTTCTCCACCGTCGCCGGCGAGCTGGGCACCCCGGACACCTGGCGCGACCCGCGCGGGTTCGCCCTGAAGTTCTACACCGAGCAGGGCAATTACGACCTGGTCGGCAACAACACCCCGGTGTTCTTCGTCCGGGACCCGATCAAGTTCCAGGACTTCATCCGCTCGCAGAAGCGCCGCCCCGACAACCACCTGCGCGACAACGACATGCAGTGGGACTTCTGGACGCTGTCGCCCGAATCGGCACACATGGTCACCTGGTTGATGGGCGACCGCGGCATCCCGAAGTCCTGGCGCCACATGAACGGGTACGGCTCGCACACCTACCAGTGGGTCAACGCCGACGGCGAGCGGTTCTGGGTGAAGTACCACTTCAAGACCGACCAGGGCATCGAGTTCCTCACCCAGGCGGACGCCGACCGGATCGCCGGCGAGGACACCGACGCGCACCTGCGCGACCTGTACGACGCGATCGGCGCCGGCGAGCACCCGTCCTGGACGCTGTACGTGCAGGTGATGCCGTACGAGGAGGCGTGGAGCTACCGCTTCAACCCGTTCGACCTGACCAAGGTGTGGCCGCACGGCGACTTCCCGCTGATCGAGGTCGGCCGGATGACGCTCAACCGCAACCCCGACAACTACCACGTGCACATCGAGCAGGCCGCCTTCGAGCCGTCCAACCTGGTGCCCGGCATCGGCGTCTCGCCCGACAAGATGCTGCTCGGCCGGATCTTCTCGTACCCGGACACCCACCGGTACCGGATCGGGCCCAACTACGCCCAGCTGCCGCCCAACCGCGCGCACGTGCCGGTGCACTCGTACGCCAAGGACGGCCCGATGCGCTTCGAGGCCTCCCGGGCCGAGGTGCCGTACGCGCCCAACTCCTACGGCGGGCCGGCGGCGCAACCCGAGCTGTGGGGCGCCCCGCTCGGCTGGGACGTGGCGGGGCGGATGATCCGCGAGGGGTACCCGCTGCACCAGGAGGACGACGACTGGGGCCAGGCCGGGACCATGGTCCGCGAGGTGCTGGACGACGCCGCCCGCGAGCGGCTGGTCACCAACATCACCGGCCACCTGCAGAACGGGGTCTCGGCGCCCGTCCTGGCACGGGCCGTGCAGTACTGGCGCAACGTGGACAAGGACCTCGGCGACCGGGTCGCCACCCGGGTCGGCGTCGGGTAACCGCCCGCACGGGCCGCACCACCCCGGCCGTAGTACAAGGCCGGACCACCCCGGCGGGGGCGCGGACCACCGCGCCCCCGCCGCCGTGCGCGGGCCCGCGAGGCCCGCCGCGGCCGGCCCGGGCCGTTGACAACGGGGACGCCTCGCAGGGATTCTAAGCAAGCGCTTAGTCATACCGTCCGACCCAGGCGAGGAGCCCCAGCAGCCCATGAGCGACGCATCGGACGCCCCCGGCGTCCCGGACGACCTGCCCGGTCCCGACCTGCCTGGCCCCGACCTGCCTGGCCCCGACCTGCCCGGTCCGGATCTGCCCGGCCTCGACCTCGCGCGGCTGCGCGAACGGATCGACCGCGAGCTGCCCGGCCTGCTGACCGGCGAGCTGCGCGCCCGGCTGTTCGAGGGCGGCCGGTCGAACCTGACCTATCTGCTGGAGGACGGCTCCGGCCGCTGGGTGCTGCGGCGCCCCCCGCTCGGCCACGTACTGGCCACCGCGCACGACATGGCCCGCGAGTTCCGGGTGCTGGGCGCCCTGCACCCGACCGGCGTCCCGGTGCCCGAGCCGCTGCTGCTGATCGAGGACGAGGCGGTGACCGGCGCCCCGTGCTACCTGATGGAGTGCGCACCGGGCACCGTCTACCGCGACACCGAGCAGTTCGCCGGGCTCGGCGAGGAGCGGGTGCACCGCCTCGGCCTGCACCTGGTGGACACCCTGGTGGAGCTGCACGCGCTGGACCCGCAGCGCATCGGCCTGGCCGACTTCGGCCGCCCGGAGGGCTTCCTGGAGCGGCAGTTGGGCCGCTGGGGCAAGCAGCTGGCCGCCTCCCGCAGCCGCGAGGTGGCCGGCATCGACGAGCTCCAGGCGCACCTGGCCGCCGCCCTCCCGCTGTCGCCCGCGCCCGCGCTGGTGCACGGTGACTACCGGCTGGACAACGTGCTGGTGGACGCCGAGGACCGGATCACCGCCGTGCTGGACTGGGAGATGTCCACGGTCGGTGACCCGCTGACCGACCTCGGCCTGCTGGTGATGTACGTCGAACTGGCCCGCCGCTTCGACGGCGTGCTGCCCGGCGCCGTGCTCGCCCCGGGCTTCCCCGCCACCGACGAGCTGGTCGCCCGGTACGCCGAGGGCTCCGGCCGGGACGTGGGCACGCTCGGCTGGTACGTCGGCTTCGCCTCGTTCAAGCTCGCCGTCGTGCTGGAGGGCATCCACTACCGCTGGACCACCGGCGCCACCGTCGGCCCCGGCTTCGACCGGGTCGGTGAACTGGTGCCCGCCTTCGTCCGGTTCGGCCTCGCCTCGCTCAAGTTGAAGGAGCACTGACCGTGGACTTCTCCTACGACGCCCGCACCGAGGAGCTGCGCGGGCAGCTGCTCGCCTTCATGGCCGAGCACGTGTACCCGGCCGAGCCGGTGCTGGAGGCCCAACTCACCGATCCCGCCCGGGAACCGTGGACCGTACCGCCGGTGGTGGCGGAACTCCAGGCGGCCGCCAAGGCGCGCGGGCTGTGGAACCTCTTCCTCCCGGGCAGCCACGGCGCCGGCCTGACCAACCTGCAGTACGCGCCGCTGGCCGAGATCACCGGCCGCTCGCTGCTGCTGGCCCCCGCCGCCCTCAACTGCGCCGCCCCCGACACCGGGAACATGGAGCTGCTGGCCGAGTTCGGCGACGAGGCGCAGCGCAAGCAGTGGTTGGAGCCGCTGCTGGCCGGCGAGATCCGCTCGGCGTTCGCGATGACCGAGCCGGACGTGGCCTCCTCGGACGCCACCAACATCACCACCAGCATCGCCCGGGACGGCGACGACTACCTGGTGAACGGCCGCAAGTTCTACATCTCCGGTGCGATGAACCCGAATTGCCGGATCTTCATCGTGATGGGCAAGACCGATCCGGAGGCCGACCCGCGCCGCCAGCAGAGCATGATCCTGGTGCCGCGGGACACCCCGGGGGTCACCGTCCGGCGCGGTATGACGGTGTTCGGGTACCGGGACGAGGACCACGGCGGGCACGCCGAGGTGGTGTTCGAGGACGTCCGGGTGCCGGCCGGGAACCTGATCGGCGCCGAGGGTTCCGGCTTCGCGATCGCGCAGGCGCGGCTCGGCCCGGGCCGGATCCACCACTGCATGCGGGCACTCGGGGTGGCCGAGCGGGCCCTGGAGCTGATGTGCGACCGGGTCACCGACCGGGTGGCGTTCGGCCGGCCGCTGGCCGAGCAGGGCGTGGTGCAGGACTGGATCGCGGAGTCCCGGGTGCGGATCGAGCAGGCCAGGCTGCTGGTGCTGAAGACCGCCTGGCTGATGGACACGGTCGGCAACCGGGGCGCGCACACCGAGATCCAGGCCATCAAGATCGCCGTGCCGGCCACGGTGGAGTGGATCCTCGACAAGGCCGTCCAGGCGCACGGCGCGGCCGGGGTCGGCCAGGACACCCCGCTGGCCCGGCTGTGGGCGGCCAATCGGACGCTGCGGCTGGCCGACGGGCCGGACGAGGTGCACAAGCGGTCGCTGGCGCGTCGCGAGCTGAAGCGCCGGCAGAGCGGGAGGAGCTGAGATGGAGGCCGAACTCCGCGACCGGGTACGGCGGTTGCTGGCGGAGCACGATCCGGCCGGCACCGATCCGGCCGCGTTCCTGCGGGCCCGCTTCGACGCCGGTCTGGCCTGGGTGCACTACCCGGTCGGGCTCGGCGGCCTCGGTGCGCCGCGCGCCCTGCAGGCGCTGGTGGACGCCGAGTTGGCGGCCGCCGGCGCGCCGGACAACGACCCGAGGCGCAACGGCATCGGCCTCGGGATGGCCGCGCCCACCATCCTGCGGCACGGCACCGAGGAGCAGAAGCAGCGCTTCCTGCGGCCGCTGTGGACGGGCGAGGAGGTGTGGTGCCAGCTGTTCTCCGAGCCGGGCGCCGGCTCCGACCTGGCCGCACTGGCCACCCGGGCGGTGCGCGAGGGCGACGGTGACGGCGACGGCTGGCTGGTCGACGGCCAGAAGGTGTGGACCTCCGGCGCGCACACCGCCCGCTGGGCCATCCTGATCGCCCGGACCGACCCCGACCTGCCCAAGCACCGCGGGATCAGCTACTTCGTCTGCGACATGACCGACCCCGGGGTGGAGGTCCGCCCGCTGCGGCAGATCACCGGCGAGGCGGAGTTCAACGAGGTCTTCCTGACCGGCGTGCGGATCCCCGACGCGCACCGGCTGGGTGCGGTCGGCGAGGGCTGGCAGATCGCCCGGACCACCCTCAACAACGAGCGGGTGGCGATCGGCGGCCAGGCGATGCCGCGCGAGGGCGGCATGGTCGGCGTGGTGGCCGCCACCTGGCGGGAGCGGCCCGAACTGCGCACCCACGACCTGCACCAGCGGCTGCTGAAGGCCTGGGCGGACGCCGAGGTGGCCCGGCTGGCCGGGGAGCGGCTGCGCCAGCAGCTCGCGGTCGGGCAGCCGGGGCCGGAGGGCGCCGCGATGAAGCTGGCCTTCGCCCGGCTGGCCCAGGAGTTGAGCGGTCTGGAGGTGGAGCTGCTCGGCGAGGAGGGCCTCGGCTACGACGACTGGTCGCTGCGCCGCCCGGAGCTGGTCGACTTCACCGGCCGCGAGGCGGGGTACCGCTACCTGCGGGCCAAGGGCAACTCGATCGAGGGCGGCACCTCGGAGATCCTGCGCACCATCATCGCCGAGCGGGTGCTCGGCCTGCCCGCCGAACCCCGGACCGACACCGACACCCCCTGGAAGGAGCTTCCGCGATGACCGCACCCGATCTGCTCTACTCCGAGATCGAGGAGGAACTCCGCGCCAGCGTACGGGCGTTGCTCGGCGACCGCTGCCCGCCGTCGGCCGTGCTGGCGCGCTGCGAAGGCCCGGAGCCGTACGATCCGGCGCTGTGGCGCACCCTGGCGGTGGAGCTCGGGGTGGCGGGGCTGCACGTGCCGGAGGAGTACGGCGGCGCGGGCGCGGGCCTGCGGGAGACCGCCGTGGTGCTGGAGGAGCTGGGCCGCCGGGTCGCCCCGGTGCCGTTCCTGGGCAGCGCGGTGCTGGCCGGGACGCTGCTGCTGGCCGCCTGCCCGCAGGACGGGCTGCTGGCCGAGGTGGCGGCGGGCACGGTGACCGCCGCGGTGGCGGTGCCGCTGTCGACCGCGCCGGGGAGCGCCTTCCCGACGGGCGTGCGGGCGGACCCGGGCGGCGCGCTGAGCGGCCGGGTCACCTCGGTGGCCGACGCGCTGACGGCCGGCGTGCTGCTGGTCCCGGCCGAGGGCCCGGACGGCCCCGCGCTGTACGCGGTACCGGCGGGCGCGACGGGTCTGCGGCTGGCGCGGCGCACCTCGCTGGACCTGACCAGGCCGCTGGCGGACCTGACGCTGGACGGGGTGGCCGGCCGACTGCTCGCCACCGGCGCCACGGCCGTGGCGACGCTGCACCGGGCCCTGCTGACCGGGGCCGGGCTGCTCGCCTCGGAGCAGCTGGGGCTGGCGGAGTGGTGCCTGGCCACCACAGTCGAGTACCTGAAGGAGCGCCGGCAGTTCGCCCGGCGGCTGGGCTCGTTCCAGGCGCTCAAGCACCGGCTGGCCGACCTCTGGCTGGAGACGGTCGGGGCGCGGGCGGCGGCGCGGTACGCGGCTGACACGCTGGCGACCGACCATCCGGACGCGGCGGTGGCGGTCGCGCTCGCCCAGGCGCACTGCGGGGCGCTGGCGGTGCGCGCGGCGGAGGAGTGCGTCCAGCTGCACGGCGGGATCGGGATGACCTGGGAGCACCCGGCGCACCTGTACCTGAAGCGGGCCAAGGCGGACCAGATCGCGCTGGGCACGCCCGGGTCCCACCGCGCGGCGCTGGCCGAACTGGTCGACCTGCCGGGGCCGGTGGGCCGGACCGCGTAACGACGGCACGAGGGAGGGGGTCACCGCCGGCGGTGGCCCCCTCCCTCGCGTTCGTACTCAGCGCCTCGTGCGCGCGCTCAGGGCCTCAGGCTCTCGATCGCGCGCTCAGGGCAGGACGGTGATCCGCCCGGTGCTGGTGCCGTCGGCGACCCGCTGGACGCCCTCGGCGGCGCGCTCGAACGGCAGCCGCTCGCTGACCAGCGGGCGCACCACGCCCTTGACGGCCAGCTCGGTCAGCTCCCGGTGGGCCTGCCGGACGGCCTGCGGGTCGCGCTCGTTGTACAGGCCCCAGTGCAGCCCGAGCACCGAGTAGTTCTTCACCAGCGCGTGGTTGAGCCCGGGCGCGGGGATGGTGCCGCTGGCGAAGCCGACCACCAGGATCCGGCCCTCGAAGGCGACGCACCTGGTGGAGCCGGTGTAGGCCTCCCCGCCGACCGGGTCGAACACCACGTCGGCCCCGCGGCCGCCGGTGGCCGCCCGGACGGCGCCGACGAAGTCCTCGGCGTGCCGGTCGATCACCAGGTCGGCGCCCAGCTCCGCGGCCACCGCCGCCTTTCCGGGGCCACCGACGACGGCGATCACGCGCGCCCCGGCGGCCTTGCCGAGCTGGACGGCGGCGCTGCCGACCCCGCCGGCGGCGGCGTGCACCAGCAGCGTCTCGCCGGCGGCCAGCGCGGCCCGGCGGTGCAGGCCGAACCAGGCGGTCTGGTAGCCGATGTGCAGCGCGGCGGCCTCGGCGTCGTCCAGCGCCTCGGGGGCCGGGAAGACGGCCGCGGCGTCCATCAGGGCGTACTCGGCGAAGGCTCCGGCGGGCAGCAGCGGGGTGCCGATCACCCGGGTGCCGGCCAGGTCGCCGTCGACCGGCTCGCCGCAGAGTTCCACGCCGGGGGTGAACGGCAGCGGCGGGCGCACCTGGTAGTGGCCCCGGCACATCAGCGCGTCCGGGAAGTTGACGGCCGCGGCCCGGACCCGGACCAGCAGCTGCCCCTCGGCCGGTACCGGTGTGGGCACGTCCTGCGCCAGGCGCATCACCTCGGCGGGCTCGCCGAGTGCGCCGACCTGCCAGGCCCTCATCGCGCCGCCCCTTCCTCGAGGCCCTGCTGCAGCCGGTTCATCCCCGCCAGCCAGCGGTCGGGGGTGGTGGCGCGGGCGGTGTAGTAGTCGGCGACCTCGGTGTGCGGGAGGATCAGGAACTCCTCGGCCGCGATCGCCCGCAGCACCGCCTCGGCGACCTCGGCGGGCTCGATCGCGGTGGGCGCGAGCAGGGCCTGCCCGATCTCGCCGGTCGAGGCCAGCATGTCGGTGCGCACGCCCTGCGGGCAGAGCGCGTGCACCCGCACGCCGCGGTGGCGGTAGGTCGCGGACAGCCATTCGGCGAAGGCCAGCGCGCCGTGCTTGGTGACCGCGTAGGGCGCCGAGCCGAGCATGGTGAGCAGGCCGGCGGCGGAGACGGTGGCGAGGAAGCGGCCCTCGCCGCGCTCCAGCCACTCCGGGAGCAGCTGTTCGGCCGCCCGGACGTGCGCCATCACGTTGACCTCCCAGGCCTGGGACCAGGCCTCGGGGGCGGCGTCCGCCCCGCCCTTGGGGGCGACGCCGGCGTTGGCGCAGTACAGGTCGACCCCGCCGAGTTCGCGGCGGGCGGTGGCGAGCAGCGCGGCGATCCCCTCGCCGGAGGCGGCGTCGCCTGGTGCGGCGACGGCACCGATCCGGGCGGCGACCGCCTCGGCCGCGGCGGCGTCGAGGTCGTTGACCACCACCCGGTCGCCGCGGGCGGCGAAGGCGGTGGCGAGTGCTTCGCCGATGCCCCGGCCGGCGCCGGTGACCACCACCCGGCGGGCGCTCACAGGCCACCGCCCAGGGTCACGCCGCCGTCGACGACCAGGGTCTGGCCGGTGATCCAGGCAGCGTCGGCGGAGAGCAGGAAGGCGACCGCCCCGGCCACGTCCTCGGGCACGCCGAGCCGGCCGAGCGGGTAGGCCCGGATCACCTTCTCCTCCCGGCCCTCGTACAGCGCCTCGGCGAACTGCGTCTTGACGATGGCGGGGGCGACCGCGTTGACCCGGATGTCGGGGCCGAGTTCGGCGGCCAGCTCGACGGTGAGGCGGATCAGGGCGGCCTTGCTGACGCCGTACATGCCGATGCCGCGCGAGGCGCGCAGCCCGGCGATGGAGGAGACGTTGACCACCGCGCCGCCGTGCTCGCCCATCCAGGCGGCGTGCGCGAGCCTGGTCCAGGCGAGCGGGGCCAGCACGTTGACCGCCAGGATCTTGGCCGCGGCGGCCGGGTCGGCGTCCAGCACCGATCCGTAGATCGGGTTGATGCCGGTGTTGTTGACCAGCAGGTCGAGCCGGCCGAAGGCCTCCATGGTGCGGGCCACGGCCTCCTCCTGGTGGACCGGGTCGTCGGACTTGCCGGCCACCGCGATCGCGTGGTCGGCGCCGCCCAGGTCGCGGACGGCGTCGTCCAGCGGTTCGGCGTTGCGGGCCGTGATGCAGACCCGGGCACCGCGCTGGACGAGTTCGCGGGCGATGCCGAGGCCGATGCCCCGGCTGGCTCCGGTGACCACGGCCACCTGGCCCTTGAGGGAGGAGGTCATCGCCGTACCTTTCGAGAGGGTGACTAAGCGCTTGCTCAGCATCTTGGCGTGGGGCCACACTGTCAACAGGCCGAGCCGCCCGGCCGTGAACCCTCTGCGAGGATTGGCCCATGACTGACCGAGCAACCGCCGACCTGTGGCCCGGCGAAGGCACTGAGGCCCCCCGGCGGCTGCTGCTGGCGGCCGTGGACTCCTTCGCCCGGCGCGGCTACCACGCCACCACCACCCGGGACATCGCGACCGCGGCGGGGATGAGCCCGGCCGCGCTGTACATCCACTACCCCTCCAAGGCCGCGCTGCTCGCCGAGATCAGCCGCACCGGGCACCAGGCCACCCTGGACCTGGTCGAGCGGGCCGAGGCGTCGAGCACCGATCCGGTCCGGCAGATGCGCGTCCTGGTGGAGGAGTTCACCAGCTGGCACGCGCGCGGCCACACGGTCGGGCGGATCGTCAACCACGAGCTGCACGCGCTGCCGGAGGAGACCTTCGCGGCGGTGGCGGAGCTGCGGATCCGGATCGAGGAAACGGTTCGCCGGATCATCGAGCGCGGGGTGGCCGCGGGCGTCTTCGAGGTGCCCGACCCGCGCACCGCCGCCCGCGCCGTCACCTCGCTGGGCATCGACGTCTCCCGCTGGTACACCGAGCGCAGCAGCGAGCCACCGGAGGAACTGGGCCGCCGCTACGGGGTGCTGGTGCTGCGGATGCTCGGCGCCGGCACGCCGGCCTGACCCGGGCCGGGCCCTCCCGAGCAGTGCCGCCGGAGTACGGTGATCCGATGATGTTCCACGCCGTCGCCGTCGCCCCGGACGTCCAGCTCCGCCCGGTCGCCGAGGACGACTCCCCCGCGCTGCTCCGGGCCTACCTGCGCAACCGCGACCACCTGCGCCGCTGGGACCCGCGGCGGGACGAGGAGTTCTTCACCCCCGCCGGCCAGGCGGCCCGGCTGTTCGAGCAGTTGGAGCAGCGCGAGGCCGGCCGGCAGGCGCCGTACGTGCTGGTCGGCGGCGGCGAGGTGGTCGGCACCGTGACGCTGTCGAACGTGGTGCGCGGGCCGCTGCACAGCGCCAACCTCGGCTACTGGATCGATGCCGGGTACACCGGCCGCGGCCTGGCCAGCGCGGCCGTGACGCTGGTCTGCCGGGCCGCCGACCAGCAGCTCGGGCTGCACCGGCTGGAGGCCGGGGCGGCGACCGACAATCCGGGCTCGCAGCGGGTGCTGCTCAAGAGCGGCTTCCAGGTGATCGGCACCGCGCCGAAGTTCCTGCTGGTCGACGGGGAGTGGCGGGACCACGTGCTGTTCCAGAAGATCCTCAACGACCGCCACCCCGGCTGAGCCCGGAGCCGCCCCGGCGCGCGGCATCTTCCCCCCACCTCGATCCTTAGGTTAGGCTCACCTAAGAAACGAGGAGGACGGATGCCCCACGCCGAGAACCCGCCGACCCGCGTCGCCGACCGCGTCGAGCCCCGCCGCACCGCGCCGACGGCCGCCGAGCGCGCCCGGACGATCCTGCAGTTCGCCTCCTCCGTGGTGGTCGACGTACCGGGCATCGACCTGGTCAACCGGCCCGGCATCCCGCCGCTGGTCAACTGCGCCGGACTGCCCGACGGTGCGGTCGCGGTCCTGGTGGAGGCCTCCTCCCCGCTCCACCGGGTGGTCGCGCTGGCGCGCACCGAGGAGGTCCCCGCAGAGCTGGAGGCGGTGGACGTGGCCCCGGTCGCCGTCCCGCAGCGGATCCGCGCCCGGGCCCACGCGCACGGGCGGCTGACCCTGCTCCCGTCCGAGGGCACCGAGCGGATCGCCCAGCTCTTCCCCCGCCGCCCCGCCGCCGGCCACGCGCTGCTGCGCCTGGAGCTCGACCACCTCGCGGTGGAGGACCTCTGGGGCTCGGACTGCTGCATCGACCTGGACGCCTTCGCCCGCGCCGAGCCCGACCCGGTCGCCGCCGACGAGGCCTCGCTGCTCCAGCACCTGGCGGCCGCCCACCCCGAACAGCTGGCCCTGCTCGGCGCCCGGGCGCTCGACCGCCCCTCCGGCCGGCACGCCTGGCCCGGCCCGATCGGCGCGCTCGACAGCGTCCAGCCGGTCGCCCTCGACCGCTTCGGCCTGCGGGTCCGGCTGATCGGCACCGGCGCCCAGCTGCTGGACGCCCGGTTCGAGTACCACCACCCGGTGAGCTGCCCGGACGAGCTGCCCGAGGCGATGCACCGGCTGTTCGCGGGCCTGCGCCACCCCTGACGCCCGGCCGGCCGCCGGCCGATCCCGCTCGGCCATCCCCGACGCTCCCCGCCGCCCCCGCCGGGCGGCCGCCGGTCAGTCCCGGCCGCCGCCGAGCGGGCCGATCACCGAGAACAGCGCCCCCTCGGGGTCGCACAGCCGGGCCACCCGCCCGTACGGGGAGTCCGAGGGGTCGCCGACCACCTTGCCGCCCAGCTCGACGGCCTGACGCACCGCCGACTCCGTGTCGGCGACCGCGAAGAACACCTCCCAGTGCGGGCCGAGCCCCGGCTCCGACCCGCGCAGCGCGGCCACGCTCCGGCCCTCCACCCGCAGCACCACCCGCTCGTGCTCGTAACGCACCTCGAAGTGCGCCGGGTCGCGGCCGTCCCAGCGGAACACCTCGCCGTAGAACAGCGCCGCCGCGAACGGGTCGGGGGTGCGCAGTTCGAGCCAGGACGGGGTGCCGGGCTGCGCCATCCAGCTCTCGGCCGCCGGCTCGCCCTCCCAGATGCCGAAGGCCGCCCCCGCGGTGTCCGAGGCCAGGATGATCCGCCCGGCGTCGAAGGCCAGCGGACCCACCGCCACCGTGCCGCCGCGCTCGCGGACCCCGTCGGCGGACCGGTCCGCGCTCTCGGTGCCGATGATGGTCGTCCAGGCCACCGGGACGTCCCAGTCACCGCCGAGCGCGCCGATGCCCGCCACCTCGATGCCGTCCACCACGGCCCGCAGGTACGGGCCCCAGCGGTCGGGCCCGGCCTCGAAGGCCCAGCCGAGCAGCGGGCCGTAGAACGCCTGCGCGAGGTCGAGGTCCCTGGCCGTCAGGCTGACGAAGCACGGCGCCCCCGGGACGCAGCGCACCCTGACCGTCTTCTCGCCCATCGGATCACCCATTCGGAGCTACTCCTTCCGGTCGTGCCGACCTCAGCCTAGGGCGTGCCCGACGGTTCGTGCCGGATTGCGCCCGCGGCCCGGCCGATCCGCCCCGGCGAGCCTGCCCGGCGCGGCCGACCCGGCTCGGGTGTGATGGGCGGTCGGAACAACGGGGTAGGGAGCCGGATATGGACACCTCATACGTCATCCTGGGCGCGAGCCTGGCCGGGGCGAAGGCCGCCGAAGCGCTGCGCGCGGAGGGCTACGACGGCCCCCTCGTGCTGATCGGCGACGAGACCGAGCGGCCCTACGAGCGCCCGCCGCTCTCCAAGGGCTACCTGCAGGGCAGCACCGAACGGGAGAAGATCTTCGTCCATCCGGCGGACTGGTACGCCGACAACGGCGTGGACCTGCGGCTGGGCACCGCCGCCACGGCCGTCGACCTCGGGGCCCGCACGGTGACCCTGGCCGACGGCAGCAGCCTCGGCTGGTCGAAACTGCTGCTGGCCACCGGCTCCTCGCCGCGCCGGATCCCGGTGCCCGGCGGCGACCGGGAGGCGGTGCGCCACCTGCGCCGGGTCGGCGACAGCGACCGGCTGCGCGCGGACTTCCGGCCCGGCGCGCGGATCGTGGTGATCGGCGCGGGCTGGATCGGCCTGGAGGCCGCGGCGGCCGCAAGCGTCGCCGGCGCGCAGGTGACCGTGTTGGAGTCCGCGGAGCTGCCGCTGCTGCGGGTGCTCGGCCGCGAGGTCGCCCAGGTCTTCGCCGACCTGCACCGGGCGCACGGCGTGGACCTGCGGTTCGGCGTCCAGGTCGAGGAGATCACCGAGCAGGGCGTCCGGCTGGCCGGCGGCGATCTGGTGCCGGCCGACACCGTCCTGGTCGGCATCGGCATCAGCCCGAACACCGCGCTCGCCGAGGCGGCCGGCCTGGAGGTCGACAACGGCGTGCGCACCGACCAGCACCTGCGCACCTCGCACCCCGACGTGTTCGCCGCCGGCGACGTCGCCAACGCCTTCCACCCGCTCTACGGCAGGCCGATCCGGGTCGAGCACTGGGCCAACGCGCTCAACCAGCCCAAGGTGGCGGCGGTTTCGATGCTCGGCCGGGACGCCGTGTACGACCGGGTCCCGTACTTCTTCACCGACCAGTACGACCTCGGGATGGAGTACACCGGGTACGCCGAGCCGGGCGGCTACGACCGGGTGGTCTTCCGCGGGGACGTCGCCGCCCGGGAGTTCATCGCGTTCTGGCTCGCCGGCGACCGGGTGGTCGCCGGGATGAACGTCAACGTCTGGGACGTCACCGACCCGATCCGCGACCTGGTCCGCTCCGGGCGCCCGGTCGACCCGGCCGAGCTGACCGACGGCGGCGTGCCGCTGGCGGACCTGCTCTGACCCCGCTCCCCCGGTGCCCCCTCCCGGCCGTCGGCGGCATCCCCTAGGGTGCAGGCACTGATCCAGGGAGGGGGCCCGGATGGGCAGCAGACTGATCCCGCCGGCCGGACCGGCCCGGCGGCTGGCCGCCGCCCAGCTGACCAACGCGGTGGGGGACGGCGCGTTCCTGGTCTGCTCCGCGCTCTACTTCAGCCGGGTGGTGGGGCTGAGCGCGCCGCGGATCGGCTTCGGGCTGACCCTCGGCTGGGCCGTGGGTGCGCTGGCCGGGGTGCCGCTCGGCCACCTCGCCGACCGCCGGGGCCCGCGCGGCGTCGCCGCCCTGCTCGCGGTGGCCACCGCCGGCGCCGTCGGGGTGTTCCTCACCGCCCGCTCGTACCCGGTCTTCCTGGCCGCCGCCGTGCTGTACGGCTGCGCGCAGTGCGGCCTGGCGGCGGCCCGGCAGGCACTGCTGGCCGCGCTGGTGCCACCGGCGGAGCGGACCACCGCCCGCGCCCACCTCCAGTCGACGGTCAACGCCGGGCTGGCCGTCGGCGCCGCGCTCGGCGGTGTGGCCCTGCACTTCGACACCCGCGCCGCCTACCTCACCGTGCTGGCCGTGGACGCGCTGAGCTTCCTCGGCTCGGCCGTCCTGCTGCGCCGGCTGCCCGCGGCGCCGCCCGCACCGGCCGCCGCCGGCGCCGGGCCCCGGCTGGCGGTGCTGCGCGACCGGCCGTACGCGCTGGTCGCCCCGGTCAACTCGGTGCTGCTGCTCTACATGCCGCTGCTGTCGCTGATCCTGCCGCTGTGGACGGTGCAGCGCACCGCCGCCCCCGGGTGGACGGCGGCGGCGCTGCTGGTGCTCAACACGGTGAGCGTGGTGCTGTTCCAGGTCCGGGTGGCCGGCCGGGTGGACGGGCTGCGCACCGCCGCCCGCTCCGTGCGGTTCGCCGGCCTGGTGCTGGCCGCCTCCTGCGCCGGGTTCGCGCTGTCCGCCTCCGGTTCGGCGCCGTGGGCGGCGGCCGGGGTGCTGCTGGTGTCGGCCGCGCTCCAGGTGGGCGGCGAGATGCTGCTGGCCGCCGGCTCCTGGGAGATCGGCTTCGGGTTGGCACCGGCCGACCAGCAGGGCCAGTACCAGGGCTTCTTCGGCAGCGGGGTGGCGGTCGCCAGGACGGTCGGACCGCTGCTGCTGACCTGGCTGATCATCGGCTGGGGTGCGCCGGGCTGGCTGGTGCTGGGCGGGGTGTTCGCGCTGGCGGGGGCCGCGATGGGGCCCGCCGTGCGGTGGGCCGAGCGCTCCCGTACCGCCCTGGCCCCCGGCCACCCCGTCGCGGGCACGGCGGCCGGGAGCCGGCTCGGGGAGCCTCACATCAGCGGGTAGTCCGGCACCTTCACCGTCGACTTGAGCTCGTCGTGCGCCTTGGTGAGCAGCTGCATGGCGAGGTCGTTCAGCGCGCGGGCCCCGGCCACCTCCTCGCCGACCCGCAGCTGCGGGGCGTCCGCGTGGTGCCGGGTGCTGTAGCCGTGCGAGCGCACCTCGGTCCCGTCGGCGAGGCGGACCATGGCCACCGCCTTGGTGCGGTCGCCCTCCTCCTGGAACTCCATCTCGATGTGCCATCCGACCAGGGTTCTCATCGCAGCACCTCCTGGGTGTGCCGTCCTGCGTTCACTGCGGCGGCCGGCCGGCCGGGGCCGGGTCGCAGTCCTCCCGGCCGGTGTCGGCGTGCACCGCCTTGGCGGGCCGCTCGGGACCGCCGGGCACCATCCGCTGGGGACGACCGCAGCGGGGGCAGAGCAACGGGGTGTTCGACATGGCATCCGCCCACACGACGGCGGCCGCAGACCGGCCGGGCGCGCGGGGCCTCCTCCACCTCCCAGTGTGCGGCGCGCGGCCCCCCGCGGGCGAGCCGGAAGGGCTCCCGCTGCCCGGCCCGCCGGTGCCAGACTTGGGGGTGAGCAGCGGAGGTCGCCATGGGGATCTACACCGAGCAGGTCGTGCCACGGCTGGTGAACGTCGCCTGCGGGACGAAGGAGTCGGCGCCACTGCGGCGGCGGGTCTGTGCGGGCCTGCGGGGCGAGGTGCTGGAGATCGGCTTCGGATCCGGGCTGAACGTGCCCTTCTACCCGCCCGCCGTGACGCGGGTGGACGCGGTCGAGCCGTCCGACGTGGGGTGGCGGCTGGCGGGCAAGCGGCTCGCGGCGACCCCGGTGCTGGTGCAGCGCGCCGGGCTGGACGGCCAGTGCCTGCCGTTCGCGGACGCCACCTACGACGCCGCGCTCTCCACCTGGACGCTGTGCACCGTGCCGGACGCGGTCGCCGCCCTGCGCGAGGTCCGGCGGGTGCTCAAGCCCGGCGGGGCGCTGCACTTCCTCGAGCACGGCCTGGCCCCGGACGAGGGCGTGCGCCGCTGGCAGCACCGGCTGGACCCGCTGGAGCAGCGGGTGTTCGCCGGCTGTCACCTGACCCGGCCGATCACCGGCCTGCTCACCGAGGCCGGCTTCACCATCACCGAACTCGACGTCTTCTACGAGAAGGGCGCCCCGAAGCCGATGGGCGCCGACTCGCTGGGCATCGCCGTGGCGCCCTGAGGAACGGGAAGGGCGCCCCGGCGGGTGGTCCCGCCGGGGCGCCCCGGCGGGTCAGACCCGGGTGGGGACGGACACCAGCAGCTGCTTCCCGTCCAACGTGCGGACCTCGAAGTGGTCGATCTCGGAGGGCTGCAGGGCCGCGCCCCCGGAGGTCTGCAGCGAGGCGCCGCTGCCGTAACCGGCCGCGGGCACCGACCAGCTGGTGACGGTCTGGCGGTCGCCGGCGCGGGAGACCGCGACCAGGTCGCACTGCTGGGGGCCGGCCACGTCGGACAGCGTCAGGCTGACCTGGCTGCCCCACTTCTTCCCGGTCACCCCGACGGTGGCGGAGACGCCGGTGGCCGGGTCGGTGGCGCTGAACTGCTGCGTGGCCACGACGGCGGGCTTGCTGTCCTGGGCGGTGGCCGCCAGCGTCACGGCGGGCCCGCCGACCACCAGCACGGCCGCGGCCGCGACCAGCACCAGCCGCCGGCGCCGGCTGCGCCGCCGGGTCGCCGAGACCTCGTCCACCAGGCGGGTGAGCAGCTGGTCGCCGGGCTGCTCGAGCACCGGTCCGGCCTCCACCAGTTCGGCCAGCAGCGGCTCCAGGCCGCCGAGTTCGTCGACCTCCGCGGTGCAGCGCGGGCAGCCGGCCAGGTGCGCCTCGAACCGCAGCCGGTCGGCCTGGTCGAGCACGCCGAGGACGTACGCGCCGACGTCGAGGTGCTCGTCCTGATGCGACGTCACGGTGTCACTCCTCGCTCCTCCAGCGCGATCTTCAGCGCGCGCAGGGCGTAGAAGATCCGGGACCGGACTGTGCCTGCCGGGATGCCGAGTTCGGCTGCCGCCTCATTGACCGTACAGCCTTTCAGGTAGGTGGCGACGATGACCTCGCGGTGTGCGTGGCTGAGGTCGTCGAGCGCGTCGGAGATGGTCATCAAGCGCAGCGCCTTTTCGAGTTCGTCCTCGGCGGGCAGCAGTTCGAGCGGTGACGGGTCCACCTCGCGCGGGCGGGCCAGACTGCTGCGGTGACCGTCGATCACGATCCGGCGGGCGACCGTCACCAGCCAGGGCCGGACGGAGCCGTGGTCCACGTCGAGGCGGTGGATGTTGCGCCAGGCCCGGACCAGGGTCTCCTGCACGACGTCCTCCGCCCGCTGCCGATCGCCCGCGACCAGCCGCAGCACGAAGCCGAACAGGGGGCCGGCGTGGTCGCGGTAGAGCGTCCGCATCAGCTCCTCGTCCGGCCCCGGGCCCGTCGGCGGGCCGCCGCCGGAGAGGTGTCCGGCGGCGCGGGGAAGGTCGGTCACGGTGCCATCCTTGCGCACCCGTTGCCTCCAGGTCGAGACGGGTCCGAACGAGCCGGTCCCGGTCGGTCGCTACGGCGGCCGCCTCAAGTCGGCGGCCGCATCTGTCGATATCCCCAGCGGGGTGCGGCGCGGGCGCCCGCGCCGCACCCCGTCCGCCGGTCAGTAGCCGTAGCCGCTGTCGCTCGGGCTCGGGGCGGCCGAGGCGCCCGCCTTGGCGCCGGTGGGGGCGGCCGCGAACCAGGTGCCGCCGACGCCCTGGCCCTTGGTGTCGCCGGGCTTGGTGTCGGGCGCGTAGCGGTAGAGCGGCCAGCCGTTCAGGGTGAGCTGCTTGCTGCCGTCGGCCCGGGTGACGGTGCCGACCAGCTTGCTGTCCACGCCCTTGAGCTGCGGGTTGTCGGTGGCGGGGGCGGGCGGCCAGGTGGTCGCGCAGCCGCCGTTGCAGTTCGACATCGGGGGCTTGGCGGTGTCCTTGTCGAAGCGGTACAGGGTGTAGCCGTTGCCGTCCGTGACGATGGTGCCGAGCGTGGCGGAGCTGGCCGTCTGCAGTGCGGCCTTGCCGTCGCCCCCGGTGGCCGGCGACTGCGCGGCGCCCCCCGACTGCGTTCCCGACTGCGTCCCGGCCTGGCCGCCGGCCTGCGCCCCGGAGGAGGCGGCCGGGGCGGCCGAACCCGCCGGGTCGGTGTCGGAGTCACAGGCGGTGACGAGCACCAGCGCGGCGACGGAGGCGGCGGCGAAAGCGGCGGCACGGCTGAACTTGGGCATGGCAAATCCCCCACATGGCATGTGTCGGTTGATTGTTCGGGTGGCTCCGGTGGCCCCCGGGGGCGCCGTCCGGCACCCGCTCATCCAGGGATACGAGCGTTCGGGTGGGTCTGTTCAACGCGTCGGAAAGATTTTTTCGGAATATCCCGGGGAGGCTGTCGGTTGACGCCACCGAGTCACTACCGAAGGGCAGGGAGAAACCGATGGGCACGGTCGAACTGACCAAGGACAACTTCGACGAGCTGGTCCAAGGGGCCGAGGGCAAGGAGTTCGTCCTCATCGACTTCTGGGCGGGCTGGTGCGGCCCCTGCCGGATGTTCGCGCCGGTGTACGAGCGCGCCGCGGAGCGCCACGCGGACCTGACCTTCGCGAAGGTGGACACCGAGGCGCAGCAGGAGCTGGCGGCTGCCTTCGACATCCAGTCGATCCCGACCCTGGCCATCATCCGCGAGGGCGTGCTGGTGTTCGCGCAGGCGGGCGCGCTCCCGGAGCCGGCCCTCGAGGACCTGATCGCGCAGGCGCGCAAGCTCGACATGGCCGAGGTGCACGCCAACGTGGCGGAGCAGAAGGCGCAGGCCCAGGCGCAGGGCTGAGCGCACCCCTGAGCGGTGGGGGCCGGGACGAGCCGGCCCCCACCGGCATGTCCGGGCCCGGGCGGCCGGCCGTCCGCGCGGTCAGCGGGCGCGCGCCGCCAGGCCGTCCAGCAGCAGCCGCAGGGCCAGCTCGAAGCCGCGCTCGTCGAGCCCGGGGCCGCGTTCGTCGGAGGCCTCCAGCGCCCCGGCGAGCGCGGGGTGGTGCGGGCGGTAGGCGGCGCTGTCGCGGGTGAAGCCCGCGCTGAAGGTCTCCAGGGCCGAGCCGAGGACCAGGTAGTCCAGGGCGGCGGCGGCCTCCGCCGCGTCGGCGGGGTCGAGCCCGGCCCGGCCGAGCGCGGCCAGCAGGGCGTCGTAGGTGAGCAGCTGGCGGCCGGCCTCGACCCGGCGGCGGGCGAGCAGCGCGATGGTGTTGGGGTGGCGCAGGAAGACGGCGCGGTAGCCGCGGGCGTACGCGGCCAGGCCCTCCCGCCAGTCGGCGCGGGCGAGCGGGGTGAGGTCGATCTCCTCGTTGACCAGTTCCGCGAGGGCGTCCAGCAGCTCGTCGCGGCCCGCCAGGTGGTTGTAGAGCGAGGCGGCCTTCACCCCGAGGCGGTCGGCCAGGGCCCGCATGGTGAGGCCCTCGGCGCCGCCGGCGTCGATCAGTTCCAGCGCGGCCCTGGCGATGATCTCCCTGCTCAGCAGCGCCCTGCTCGGTCGCCCCACGCTCCCCCGCCTTCCGGTCCGGCGCCGACGGGTGCCGGCGACGCGGTCACGTTACATCCTGGTGTCGACCCCTTCCCTCCCCGGCGTGCAGCGGCTACCGTCCCCGACTAACAAAGTTAGTTTTCGTCGACGGCAAGGTGGCCCGGACATGACCGAGAACCCCCCGGGGGCGCCCGCCCCCTCCCCCGCGGCCGACAGCGACCAGCTGGCGGCCCTCGGTTACCGGCAGGAACTGCGGCGCAGCCTGGGCGTGCTCGGCAACATCTCCATGGGCTTCGCCGTGGTCTCCCCGGTGGTGGGCCTGTACGCGGTGGCGCAGGTCGGCCTGGGCGTGTTCGGCGGGGCCTGGGTGTGGGCGCTGCCGATCTGCCTTCTCGGGCAGCTGCTGGTGGTCTGCGTCTACTCCGAGCTGGCCTCGCAGTGGCCGCTCGCCGGCGGCGCCTACCAGTGGAGCCGGCGGCTGGCCCCGCCGTCCTTCGCCTGGATGACCGGCTGGATGTGGCAGTTCGCGGTGATGTTCGCCAACACCACCGTCGCGTACCTCGCCGCGCCCTGGTTCTTCGCGCTGTTCGGCGCCACCGCGACCCCGGCCCGGCTGGTGCTGGCGGCCGCCGCGTTCCTGCTGGCCTGCACCCTGGTCAACGCCTACGGCATCACCCTGCTGCGCCGGTTCGTCTCGCTCGGCATCGCCGCCGAGGCGATCGCCTCGGTGCTGGTGGGGCTGGCCCTGCTGCTGTTCTACCGGCAGCACGGGATCGGCGTGCTGACCGACACCCTGGACGCGCCCGCCACCACCGGCACCGGCGGCCTGATGTCCTTCCTCGCCGTGGTCGCGGTCGGCGGCTGGGCCTTCATCGGCTTCGACGCCTGCGTCTCCACCGCCGAGGAGACCAAGGACGCCGCCCGCCAGGTGCCGCGCGCCATGCGGTGGGCGCTGCTCAGCGTCGGCGCCGTGGTGATCCTGAACGCCGTCGCGGTGGTGCTGGCCCACCCGGACCCGGCCGCCGTGGTCGCGGGCACCGACCTCGACCCGGTGACCACCGCCGTCACCACCGGCTTCGGCGACTGGTCCGCCAAGCCGTTCGTGGTGGTCGTGCTGGTCAGCTTCACCGCCTGCCTGATGGCCTCGCAGGGCGGCGCCGCCCGCGGCCTCTACTCGCTCGCCCGGGACGGCGTCTTCCCGTTCGCCTCCCGGGTCCGCCGGGTCAACCGGCACAAGGCCCCGATCGGCGGCCTGGTCGCCGCCACCGTGATCAGCGCCGCCGCGCTCCCGCTGGGCCTGGAGTCCACCGCGATCGGCAGCCTGATCACCTTCGGCACCGCCGCCACCTTCCTGCCGTTCTTCCTGCTCAGCCTGGCCGCCCTGGTCGCCCGCCTGCGCGGCACCTGGCGCCCGGCCGGCGCCGTCTCGTACGGGCGCTGGGGCACCCCGCTGAACGTGCTCGCCGTACTGTGGACCGGCCTGGAGGTGCTCAACATCTGCTGGCCGCGCACCATCCTGGCCCCGCCCGGCGCCCCCTGGTACCAGGTCTGGGCCGCCCTGCTCGGCACCGGCGTCGTCACCCTGCTCGGCACCGGCTACCTGCTGGTGCGCCGACCGCAGCGCCTGATGCGCGACCCCGTCCCGGAGCGCGCGGACAGCGACGAGCTCGCCCCGGCCGTGCTCTGAGGCACCCTCACCCGGCACGGACCCCGGCCCCCTGGGCGACACACCGGGGGACCGGGACTGGCCGGGGCGGCGCCGGGCGACGGAGGATGGGGCCCGTGCCGTGTCCGACGTCGAGGGAGAAGCATGTCCGAACAGGCCGATGAGTACGACGTGGTGGTGCTCGGCGGCGGGCCGACCGGCGAGAACCTCGCCGACCGGACGGCCGCCGCGGGGCTGCGCACGGTGCTGGTGGAGAGCGAGTTGGTCGGGGGCGAGTGCTCGTACTGGGCCTGCATGCCGAGCAAGGCGCTGCTGCGCCCCGGCGCCGCGCTCGCGGCCGCCCGAGCGCTGCCCGGGGTGCCCGCCGAGGGCCCGCTGGACCCGGCCGCGGTGCTGGCCCGGCGGGACTCCTTCACCTCGCACTGGAAGGACGACGGGCAGGTCGCGTGGCTGCGCGGCGCCGGCATCGAGCTGGTGCGCGGCCAGGGCCGGCTGGCCGGCGAGCGCACGGTCCGGGTCGGCGACCGGGTCCTGACCGCGCGCCACGCGGTCGCGGTCTGCACCGGCAGCCGCGCCGTCCTGCCCGACGTGCCGGGGCTGGCCGCGGCCCGGCCGTGGACCAGCCGCGAGGCCACCAGCGCCGAGCACGCACCGGGCCGGCTCGCCGTGGTCGGCGGCGGCGTGGTGGCGGTGGAGATGGCCACCGCCTGGCGCTCGCTCGGCTCCGAGGTGGTGCTGCTGGTCCGCGGGGGGACGCTGCTGGACCGGATGGAACCGTTCGCCGGCTCCCTGGTGGCGGACGGGCTGCGTGCGGCCGGCGTCGACGTCCGGCTGAACACCGAGGTCGCCGAGGTGCGTCGGGACGGCGAAGGGCCGGTGGAACTGCTGCTCGCCGGCGGGGGTTCGATCACCGCCGACGAGGTGCTGTACGCCACCGGACGCGCCCCGCGGACCGAGGACGTCGGTCTGGAGACGGTCGGCCTGGAGCCCGGCGGCTGGCTCGCCGTGGACGAGAGCTGCCGGGTCACCGACGTGCCGGGGGGCTGGCTGTACGCCGCCGGCGACGTCAACCACCGCGCCCTGCTGACCCACCAGGGCAAGTACCAGGCGCGGATCAGCGGGAACGCGATCGTCGCCCGGGCGCGCGGCGAGCGGACCGACACCGGCCGCTGGGGCGCGCACGCCGCCACCGCCGATCCGGCCGGACCGCCGCAGGTGGTGTTCACCGAGCCGGAGGCCGCCTCGGTCGGCCTGACCATCGCCGAGGCGCGGCAGCGCGGGCTGAACGTGCGCGCCGTCGACCACGACCTCGGCCAGGTGGCCGGCGCCTCGCTGTACGCCGACGGGTACACCGGCCGGGCCCGGGTGGTGTTCGACCAGGACCGGTCCGTGGTGGTCGGCGCCACCTTCGTCGGCCCCGGGGTCGCCGAGCTGCTGCACTCGGCGACCGTGGCCGTGGTCGGCGAGGTGCCGATCGGCCGGCTGTGGCACGCCGTGCCGTCCTACCCGACCATCAGCGAGGTCTGGCTGCGGCTGCTGGAGGGCTGCCGGGACGACCGGTAGCCGGCCGCCGCGGCAGCCGGGCCCACCGGGTGGCTGCCGCGGCGGGCCCGTCAGCCGAGCGCGATCGCCGCGTCCATCTCCCACTGGAGCACCTCGGCGCCCTCGGGACCGGCGGTCACCCGCTGGCCCTCGGCGCCGGTGATCCGCGCCGCGTCGCCCTCGTGCAGCAGCCCCGCGCCCTCGACGGAGACCTCACCGCGCGCCACGTACAGGTGGACGAACGGCGCGGTCGCCAGCTCCAGGGTCTCCCCCGGCCGGACCCGGGCCACGTGCAGCGCGGCATGCTTCTGCCGGATGCCGATCGCCCGCTGTGCGGAGTGCTTGCCCATCCCGGACGCCAGCGTGGTCCAACCTCCCCGGCCCAGCTGGTCGTTGATGTCCAGCTGCTCGTAGCCCGGCACGGTGCCGGCGGCGTCCGGGACGGTCCACATCTGGACGAAGCGCACCGGGTCCCGGTGCTCGGGCCGGCCGTCGATGGTCCAGGAGTCGTTCTTCTCGCTGTGCAGGATGCCGGTGCCGGCGCTCATCCGCTGGGCCAGGCCCGGGTAGACGATGCCGTTGTGCCCCTCGGAGTCCTGGTGCACCAGGGCGCCGTCCAGCACCCAGGTGATGATCTCCATGTCGCGGTGCGGGTGGGTGTCGAAGCCGGTGCCGGGCGCCACCACGTCGTCGTTGGAGACCAGCAGCAGCCCGAAGTGGGTGTTGGCCGGGTCCCAGTGGTTGGAGAACGAGAAGGAGTGGTGGGAGTCCAGCCACCCCGTGCGGGTGTGGAAGCGCTCGTCGGCGCGGCGCAGGTCGATCGTGGCAGCCATGGTCGGCTCCTCCTCCGGTTCGGTCACTCTTGTTGAATCCTAAACCAACCTCGGGTGCCGATCCATTCCCGCCGGTCATCGCGCACCCGCCCGGCGCGAGCGGCGCCCGGGGCGGCGCGACCCGCGGGCCCCGGCGGGCTCGCCGCCCGCGCCGCCCGGCGGGGTGCGGTCGACCGCGCACCACACCACTCCGCCGCCCCGGGTGGTGTGCCCGAACCGGTCCGCGAGCGCGAGCAGCGGCAGCACGGCCGCCAGCCGCTCCGAGTCCCGGGGCACCGGCAGCGACAGCAGGTAACCGGTCGGCCCGGCGCGCAGCCGCACCCGCGCGCCGGACGCCGCCGCGAGCCGCCGCGCCAGCCCGCGGGCCCGCCGGGCCGCGGCGAGCCGCCTCCTCACACCGGCCCGCTCGGGTCGGGCCCGCCCGCCGGGCCGACCTGCCCGGGATCCGCCGTCCACTCCACGCCGCCACCCGGCGGCCGCAGGTAGAGCCGCCCGCCCTGGACGTCCATCAGCACCCCGATCCGGTCGGACCGGTGGTCACGGACCAACTCGCCCGGCTTCGGCCCGGGCCGCACCGGCCGCTCGTCGTCGCCCGCCGCCATCATCCAACTCCTCCGCGTAGTCGTTCCGCTACAGAGCATGACGGCAGGGCGCTAGCATCGGAACGACTTCAACTCGACAGACCGCACTGTTGAATCGGAGGAAGGCGTGAACATCCGGGAAGTCGACCCGTCCACCTCCCCGCTGGCCGCCTTCGGGGTCCAGCTGCGCAGGTTCCGCACCGCCCGGCGGCTGACCCAGGACCAGCTCGGGCGCAGCGTCAACTACAGCGGCGCGTACGTGTCCTGCATCGAACGGGCGGACCGCGTCCCGTCCGCCCGGTTCGCGACCCGCGCGGACGCCGCGCTGGGGACCGGCGGCACGCTCGCACTGATGTGGTGGCACCTCGGGCACGAGTCGCTGATCGACGGCTTCCCGGAGTTCGCCGAGGTGGAGGCGGTGGCGGCGGAACTCCGGCTGTTCGAACTGGGCATCATGCCAGGCCTGTTCCAGACCGCCGCCTACGCCGGCGCGGACCTCGCGGGCTCGGTGGCCCGCGGTGCGATCAGCGTGGAACAGGCCGAGGAACGACTCGCTTTCCGGCTGGGCCGGCAGCGACTGTTGGAGCGCCGACCGGCACCCCTGGTGCACGTCGTCCTCGACGAGAGCTGCCTGCGACGGATGATCGGCGGACCAGCGGTCATGGCCGGCCAGCTCAGGCGACTGGAGGAGTTGGCGGCCCGCCCCCACGTGGTCCTCCAGGTCGCACCCTTCACGCTGGGCGAGCGCCGCCCGTTCACCGGAGCCGTCACGCTGCTCGGACTCGCCGACGGCTCGTCACTCGGCTACACGGAGACTCTGCGGCGAGGCTATCTGGAACGGGACCGCGACACCGTGTCCGCATGGGCTTCGGACTACGATCGGCTCCAGGTCGAGGCGCTCTCCCGGGCGGACTCCCTGGACGTGATCCGCGCCGCACGGAAGGAACTGTGCAACGTGACCGAGGCAGTCGAAGTGACCGGCAGCTGGCTCAAGTCGAGCTACAGCAGCGGCGGTGGGCAGTGCATCGAGATCTCCCCCGGCCACCCGGATGTCGTGCCCGTGCGGGATTCCAAGGACCCGCACGGGCCGGTGCTCCGGGTGGACACCCGGGCCTGGGCCGCATTCGTCACGGCCACCGCCGAGGGCGAGTTCGGGTCAGCCTGAGCCGCCGTCAGCGCAACCCGCATCCGCAACGGAAGGAACTGTGCAACATGACCAAGAACCTTGGATCCAACCCCGGCATCTGGCTCAAGTCGAGCTACAGCAACGGCGGTGGCCAGTGCATCGAGATCTCCCCCGGCCACCCCGGCGTCGTGCCCGTGCGGGATTCCAAGGACCCGCACGGGCCGGTGCTCCAGGTGGACGCCCGGGCCTGGGCCGCATTCGTCGCAGCGACCGCCGAGGGCGAGTTCGGCCCGGCCTGAGCTGCCGTCAGCGCAACTCGCCCTCCAGCAGGCCCATCAGGATGTGGTCGTGCCAGCGGCCGTCCCGGCGGAACACCTGCCGCAGGCGGCCCTCCTCGACGAAGCCGAGCTTGCGGTAGAGGTGCCGGGCGGGCTCGTTCTCGGCGACCACGGTGAGCTGGATCCGGTGCAGCCGCATCTGCTCGAAGCCGTACCGGCACATGGTGCGCATCGCGTCGGTGCCGTAGCCGCCGCCCCAGTACTCCTTCTCGCCCAGGTAGATGTCGATCTCGGCGCCACCGGTCTCCGGCTCGGCGCCGTGCAGCCGGACCAGCCCGATCAGCCGCCCGTCGGCCTGGGCCTCGACGCCGTACAGGACATCCCCGTAGGCATTCGGCTCGCGGGTCTCGACGGCCTTGACCACGGTCGCCAGGGTCTGGCGGTAGCCGTCCTGCATCCACCGCATCACCTCCGGATCGCTGTTCCAGCGCCAGAGCGCCTCGGCGTCCGCAGGCTCCATCGGGCGCAGTCGGATCAGCTCTCCGGGTATCACGGTCATCTCCTGCGGGGTTGCGGGCCGGTTGCGGCGGACCCCGGATTCCTAGCAGCCGCCGCACCCCGCGCTCAACCGGTTTCGGTCGCCCGCTACCCGTCGGAGCTGCGGGAATCCCGTTCGGCCGCCTCCGCGATCCGCTTGATCGCCGCCAGTCGGCGGTCCCAGTCCGCGGCCAGGCCGGCCATCCACCGGGCCGTGGCGTCCAGGGCCGCGGGCCGTACCGCGTACCGCATCTCGCGGCCGACCCGGCCGCCGGTGACCAGCCCGGCGGCGTCCAGCACGGCGAGGTGCTTGACCACCGCCTGGCGGGTGACGGGCAGGTGTTCGGCGAGCGCCGTCGCGGTGGACCCGCCCTGTTCGGCGAGCAGGTCGAGCAGCCGGCGCCGGGTCGGGTCGGCCAGGGCGGCGAGGACGCCGTCGACCGCCGGACCGGCGCCGGGGTGTGCCTCGCTCACGCGGCCGGCTGCTCGACGCGCTTCTTGAAGGCGTCGAGCACCTGGGGCCAGCCGCCGGTGTTGTCCTCGACGGCCTTGTCGCGCACCTCCTCGGTCCCGGCCAGCGCGGCGAACCCGCTCTCGACCACGCGCAGCCTGGTCCCGCCGCCCTCCGGGGCGAGGGTGAACTCGACCAGGGTGCTGTTGTCCTCGCGCAGCTCCTGGCCGGGGAAGGCACTGACCCAGCGGTAGGCCAGGTAGGTGGGCGGGTCGACCTTCTCCACCCGCACCGGGAACCGGCCGTACTCGGGGTGCTCCACCACCGTCGTACCGCCCTCCTCGGCCACCGTGCCGGCCACCGCCGCCGGGTCGGCCACCCAGAACCCGGGCTCGGCCACCAGCGCCCAGACCCGCTCCGGGGACGCTTCGATCAGGGTCTCGCGTTCGATCCGGTCCGTGCTCATGAGGTTGCTCCTCCGTCGTGGCGGACATCGAGTGCAACTCCACAGTTGCACATCACCCAGCGAGGAGCAACCGAACGGTTGCACGTGGCGGCGGTCAGGCCAGGGGGCCGACCCAGATCTCGGAGATCGCGCTGATGTAGCGGGCGCCGCAGGCGTCCGCGGGGACGACCAGCTGGGGGCCGGCCTCGTCGAGCGGGGCCCCGTCGATGCTGGTGGCCAGCAGGATCTGCTGGTTGCCGAAGTCCGGGTCGATCTCGGCCCAGGAGAGCACCGCCCGGTGGCCGTCCGCGCCGGTGACGGTGACCAGGAAGCGCAGGCGCTGCTTGCGGCCGGTGAAGTCGATCCGCGGGCGCGCGGCGCGCAGCACGTCCCAGAGCTTGGGACCTTCGAAGCCGTGCCGCTGGACGCCGCTACCCAGGCAGTCGAAGCTCACCTCGACCCGGTGCGGGGGCAGCTCGCGCAGCTCGGCGACGGTCAGCCGGACCGGCTCGTCCAGACTGCCGTGCAGGTGCACGGTGGCCGGTCGGTGGAGTGCTCCGGCGGGCGATCTCATGGGGCCTTCCCTCCCGGGCCGCACCGCGCGGGCGGCCCGGGAGGGGTGGTACCCGCGCCGAACCGCAGATACCCCACATGTAGGCACATCTTCACCGGTGGATGCCATGAAGAAGACCGGTTCGGCCTTGCATCCGCGACCCCTCGGCCCCGGTGGTGCCCCGATTCAAGCAGGAGCGCAACTGGCCGGACGACTGGGGTCGGACACCAGGTCGGGGGTGGCGTCCTGGGTGATCGAACAAGAGGTCACCACGGCCCCTGGCCTTGCATTTACGATGCCTGTGCGCACCTGCCCCTCGCTTTCGCGAAGGGACCGTGGGACGGGTCCGGCGCGGAGCACAAGGAGCGAGACATGATCGTCGGAGACCTGCTGGAGCTGGACAGCCTGCACATCGGCGTCACCTGGGCCACCCCGGAACTCCTCGGCCGCCAGGTCACCGGAGTGACCTCGACCGACCTTCAGGACCCCGCCCGCTACCTCCAGCCCGGCGAGCTGGTGCTGACCGGCCTGGTCTGGTGGCGCCCCGGCGACGCCGACGCCGCGGTCCGCTTCGCCACCTCGCTGCGCAGCGCCGAGGTGGCCGCCCTGCTCGCCGGCGAGGGCACCCACGGCACGGTGCCCGAGGCCCTGGTCGCCGCCTGCCGCACGCACGGCATACCGCTGCTGTCGGTGCCCTCCGGCACGAGTTTCCGGGCCGTCACCGACCGGATCTACCTGCGCCTGTGGGGCGACCTCCAGGCCAGGTCGCAGGGGGTGGCCGCGGTGCCGGAGGCGGTCCGGCGGGAGGTGGTCGGGCTGATGCACTCCAACGCGCCGCTGACCGAACTGCTGGCGCACGCGGTGGCCCGGCTCGGTCTGCCCGACTGCTCGGTGCTGACCGGCGGCGGCCGGGTGCTGGCCGCCTCCGCCGAGGGCGGCGGCACCCGGGGCGCGGTCCCGGTCGGGCCGCCCGGCGACTCCCCGTTCGACGGGTGGGTGCTCCAGCCGCACACCGAGCCCACCCCGGCGGCGGCCACCGTGCTGCACGGACTGGCCGAGCTGCTGGCACCGCTCGCCACCCGGGCCCGGGCCACCGCCGCCGCGCAGCGGCAGACCGCCGCCCGGATCCTCGACCTGCTCGACCAGGGAGGCCCCGGCCTGGCCGACACCCTGCTGGCCTGCGGCCTTCCGGAGCGGCAGCCGCTGACCCCGGTCACCGTCCGGATCGAGGGCGGCTCGACGGTCTGGGCGGCGGCCGCGCTGGCCGACGCGCTGCACCGGCTGGACGTCCCGTTCGCGGCGGCGCCCTGCACCGGGGGCGGCACGGCCGCGGCGGGCGGGGCCGGCGGCGCGATCGGCGCACCCGCGGCGGTCGGCCTGGTGGCCGCGCCCGCCGCGCAGGTGACCGCGGCACTGCGGGCCGCCTGGCCGGGCATGCAGTCCCGGCTGACGGCCCGCCGGCTGCTGCGGGCCGGGGTGGGGCCGAGCGTCCGACCGGAGGCGGGGGCGCTGCGCGGCGCACTGGTCCAGGCCGGGTACGCGCTGGACTCCCGGGTCGGCGGGGCGGTCGGCAGCAGCGCCGAACTCGGCTCGCTGGCAGCCCTGTTGCGGGGCATCCCGGCCGAGGTGACGGCCGCCTTCCACACCCGACTGCTGGCCCCGCTGGCCGAGCACGACCGGCAGAACGGCGTCTCGCTGCTCGGCACCCTCGGCACCTTCCTGGACCACGACGGCTCGTGGTCGCGCACCGCCGAGGCCCTGCACATCCACGTCAACACCGTGCACTACCGGATCCGCCGGATCGAGGAGCTCACCGGGCGCAGCCTGGCCCGACTGGAGGACCGGCTGGACCTGCGGGCGGCGCTGCTGTGCGCCCCGCCGCAGCCGGCGGCGACGCGGTGAGGCAGTGAGCCGGTGAGGGCGGTGACGCGGTGAGGCGCGGGCGCGCGGCCCGGGGGCCCGGGGGCCCGTCAGGCCGGCTCCTCCAGGCCGGTGAGCAGCCCCGCGATGTCCAGGCCGACGGCCAGGTACTGCTCGAACACCGTGTTGTTGAGGGCCCAGGGCGAACGGTGACGCCGGATCAGCCCGAGCGCGGTCGGGTGGTCGTGGCCGAGCAGGCGCAGGGTCTCGGCGACCACCAGCCCGGAGCGGTTGTAGCCGGAGTGGCAGCGCACCAGCACCGCCCGGCCGTCCCGCAGGGCGCGTTCGGCGAGTGCGGCCAGCGCGCGGACCCGGGCGAGTTCGGCGGAGCTCAGCGGTGCGTCCGGCACCTCGGCGACGTGGTGCTCGACGCCGGGGGCGGGGCCGTGGCCCGGGCGGCCGAACAGGCTGAGCACCAGGTCGAACTCGTCGTCCACCACGACGGGTTGCATCTCCCCCGCCGGGTCGACCCAGTAGTGGCCGCCCATCCACAGGCCGGGCCGGATCTCGCTCCACGGGGCCCGGGGCGGTTCGATCTCGTGGTCGCGCTGCCGTGTCCTCATCCGTCACTCCCGCCCATCTGTTCGACCGCTCGATCAACGGCCGTGGCCCGCACGGGGTTCCGGCGGCAGCAGCAGCAGGGCGCGGTCGGTCAGCCCTCGGCGCGCCGCAGGTGGTCGCTGACCACGCCGAGGCTGTCGGCGACGGCGGCCTGCTGCTCGGGGGTGAGGATGTCGATCAGCGCCTCGCGGACGGCGGCGACGTGGCCCGGCGCGGCGGTGCGCAGCGTCTCCCAGCCCTGGTCGGTGATCTCGGCGAACACCCCGCGGACATCGCTGGCGCAGGAGCGGCGGGTCACCAGCCCGGCCTTCTCCAGCTGGGTCACCTGGTAGGTGAGGCCGCTCTTGGAGGTGACCAGCCGGTCGGCCAGGTCGGTCATCCGGAGCGCGCCGTCGGGGGCCGCGGAGAGCTGGACCAGGATCTCGTACTGGGTGTGGGAGAGCCCCGCGTCGTCCTTGAGCTGGCGCTCCACATGGCGGGCGACCAGGTTGGTGGCCGCGACGAACCCGCGCCAGGCGGCCATCTCGCGCTCGTTCAGCCATCGGGGTTGGTCCATGGGTGCATGGTACCCCGGTTGTTCAAATTCGAACTCGGGTGTACCTTCGGTGGCAAGACGGTTCAAATTTGAACCAACTGGCCCGAGCGGCCGCCCGGCCCCACCCGAAGTCGAGGAGCCCCGGACATGAGCACCGCCACCCCCGGGCGCATGCCCGCGCTCTACCTCTCGCACGGCGCCCCGCCGCTCGCCGACGACGCGCTCTGGCCCGGCCAGCTCGCCGCCTGGTCGGCCGAGCTGCCCCGGCCGCGCGCCGTCCTGATGGTCTCCGCCCACTGGGAGGAGGCGCCGCTCGCGATCGGCGCCACCACCACCGTCCCGCTGGTGTACGACTTCTGGGGCTTCCCCGAGCGCTACTACCAGGTCGGGTACGCCTCCCCCGGCGCCCCCGAACTGGCCGACAGCGTCCGCAAGCTGCTGCGCACCGCCGGCACCCCCGTGCAGGACATCCCGGACCGGGGCCTGGACCACGGCGCGTACGTGCCGCTGGTCGAGATGTTCCCGGAGGCCGACGTCCCGGTGCTGCAGATCTCGCTGCCGACCCTGGACCCGCAGCGACTGCTGGAGATCGGCCGCCGGCTGGCCCCGCTGCGCGACGAGGGCGTGCTGATCGTCGGCAGCGGGTTCTTCACCCACAACCTGCGCGCGCTCAGCACCACCGGGGAGGTCTCCTCGGTGATGGCGGAGTTCGACGACTGGGGACGGCGGGCGCTCGCCGCCCAGGACCTGGACGCGCTGCTCGACTTCGAGCGCAAGGCCCCCGCCGGTCGGCTCGCCCACCCGCGGACCGAGCACTTCGCCCCGCTGTTCGTCACCCTGGGCGCCGGCGAGGCCGACCTCGCCGGGCAGCGGAGCGTGATCGACGGGTTCTGGATGGGCCTGGCCAAGCGCTCGATCCAGCTCGGCTGAGCTCCGCACCCCGCGGCCCTACCGGGTGGGGGCCGGGGCGGCGGCAGCGGCGGACGGGCGGGTCTCGCGGAACAGCAGGCCGGCGGCGAGCAGCAGGGCGGCGGCGGTCGCGGCGTGGATGCCGAAGGCGACGGCGGGGCTGCCGCCGTGGGTGAGCACGATGGCGGCGTCGGTCGCCGGGGTGAGGGCGGCGGCGAGCAGGGTCCAGCCGAGCGGGCGGCGCAGGCCGAGGGCGAGCGGGATCAGGACGACCAGGCCGGAGACGATGTCGCGGATGCCCTTGACGTCGAGGTAGGCGAGCGCGTCGCCGGTCGGGGCGGGGATGCCGAAGCCGGTGGCGCCGGCCTCGGGGGCGATCAGGAAGCGGACGCCGACGGCGATGATGCCCAGCCCGCCGACCAGGGTGATGCCGGTGGCGAGGCCGGTGGCGAAACGGTTGGTGCGCATGGTGGTTCCCTCCCTCTCCGGCGCCGCCGATCTAGCGGCGCTAGGTTCGATAGCAACGCTAGCACTGCCGGTGCTCGAATTTCTAGCACTGCTAGAATCGCGCTATGCCGACCAAGCCCACGCAGTCCGCCCAGTCCGCCCAGTCGACCCAGCAGCGCCGTGAGCGCGAGCGCGCCGACCGGGAGTCGTTGATCGTCCGGGTGGCCCGGGAACTCGCCGAGGCCGAGGGGTGGGACGCCGTCACCACCCGCCGCCTCGCCGAGCGGATCGAGTACAGCCAGCCCGTGCTCTACAGCCACTTCGCCGGCCGGACCGCCATCGTCACGGCCGTCGCCCTGGAGGGCTTCGCCGAGTTGACCGCCGAGCTGGCCGCCGCCCGCCACCGCACCACCGACCCCGCCGCCGCGCTGGCCGCCGTCGCACACGCCTACGTCGACTTCGCCACGGCCGGCCCCGCCCTCTACGAGGCGATGTTCACCCTGGCCACCGACCTCCCGTTCGGCCCGGACAGCGCCCCCGCCCCGCTCCAGGCCGCCTTCGCGGAACTCGGCAACGTGCTCGGCCCGCTGGCGGCCGGCCGCGACCTGGTGCTGTTCATCGAGATCGGCTGGGCCGCCCTGCACGGCCTGGTCACCCTCGCCCGCGGCGGCCGCCTCGACCCCGACCAGCAGTCCGAACGGGTCGACCTGCTGGTCGGTCAACTCCTCGCCCTGCCCTCACTCCCCCGCCGCTAGCCCGCACCCGGCCGCGGACCCGCGCCCCGTGCCCGGCCGTCCCCCGGCGCGCAGACGCTCGGGACCGCCCCGGCACGGCGGCCGCGCACAGTACGCTGGCCGCAGACGAGCGAGCACACACATGGGAGGTAGGTCGTGACCGCGGAGATGGTCGCCCCCGCCTGGATGCACGCGCAGGTCAGCGCCGAGCAGTACGACGCCTGGTCCGAGGAGCAGTGCGCCGGCATCGAGATCGTGGACGGGATGGTTGTCGTGAGCCCCAGTGCTTCCAAGCGGCACAACCGCCTCGCCAGGGTGCTGGCGAACGCCCTGGATGCCGCGGCGGGCCCGGACTGGAACGCCGACACCGACTTCGACCTCCGGCTGCAGGACGTCCCGCTCACCAACCGGCGGCCGGACATCGTGGTCTACCGCGCGGACACCATCGACATCACGCCCACCCGTCCGGAGCACGTGCTCATGGTCGTCGAGGTGGTCTCCCCCGGGTCCGAGACCACCGACCGGATCGTCAAGACCGACCAGTACGCCAAAGCCGGCATCCCCTTCTACTGGCGCGTCGAACAGGCCGCGACGGGCGTGCCGCTGGTGTACACCTATCTGCTCGACCCGGCCCGCAGGTGCTACCGGGACGGCGAGGTGTACACCGGCACCGTCGAGGCCGTGGCACCGTTCCCCGTGGTGGCCGATCTGCGCGTGCTCTGAGCGCAGGAGCCGGCCGCCGGCCGGTACGTTGGCCGGTATGGATGCCTCCGATGCCGCCTGGCCCGTCGCCGTCGCCGAGTTCCGCGCGCTGCACCGGGAGGGGTGCTTCGTGCTGCCCAATCCGTGGGACCCGGGGTCGGCGAAGTTCCTGCGGCAGCTCGGGTTCCGGGCGCTGGCCAGCACCTCGGCGGGGTTCGCGTTCGGCCGGGGGCTGCCCGACCGGGTCGACGCGGTGCCGCGGGACATGATGCTCGGGCACATCCGCGAGCTGGTGACGGCGACCGACCTGCCGGTGAGCGCCGACTTCCAGGCCGGGTACGCCGACGAGCCCGAGGAGGTGGCGGCCAACGTGGCGCTGTGCGTCGGCACCGGCGTCGCCGGCCTGTCGGTGGAGGACGCCACCGGCGATCCGGCCGCGCCGCTGTACGAGGAGGCCCTCGCGGTGGAGCGGATCCGCGCGGCCCGGGCGGCGATCGACGGGTACGGCGTGCCGGTGGTCCTGACCGCCCGGTGCGAGGCCGCGCTGGTCGGTCACCCCGATGCCGCGCGGTTCGCGACCGACCGCCTGGTCGCCTACGCGGAGGCGGGCGCCGACTGCCTGTTCGCCCCCGGCGTCCAGGACCCGGCCGACATCACCGCGATCGTGCGGGCCGTCGCTCCCCGGCCGGTCAACGTGATCGCCTCCAGCAGTACGGCGCTCCCGGTCGCCCGCCTGGCCGAGCTGGGGGTGCGCCGGGTCTCGGTCGGATCGGCCCTGGCCCGGGCGGCCTGGGGCGCCTTCGCCCGGGCGGCACGCGGCATCGCCGAGGACGGCACCTTCGACGGCCTGGACGGCGCGGCCTCGTTCGCCGACCTCGACCGGATCTTCGGCGGCTGACCCACGACGCCCGGCCTACCGGCCGGCCCGCCACGGCGCCACCCCGCCGACCGCGTGCGCAGCCCTTCGGCGGGAGCGTCTACTCCCTTCGGGTAACACCCCCGATCGGGGGTGTCGGCCCGCTCGGCGCGGCGGGCAGAGTGGGGCCATGCAGACTCCACTGTCCGTGCTGGACTTCCTCCACCGGGCCGAGCTGGTCTACGGCGACCGGGTCGGCATCATCGACGAACCGGCCCAGCCGGCCGCCTCCTGGGGCGAGCTGACGTACCGCCGGACGGCCGAGCTGGCCCGCGCGCAGGCCGCCGGGCTGGACCGGCTGGGGGTGGGTCCGGGCGAGCGGGTGGCGATCGTCTCGCACAACTCGGCCCGCCTGATGACCTCGCTGTTCGGGGTGAGCGGCCACGGCCGGGTGCTGGTGCCGATCAACTTCCGGCTGCGGGCCGAGGAGGTCGCGTACATCGTCGAGCAGAGCGGTGCCTCGGTGCTGCTGGTCGACCCGGAGCTGGACGAGGCGCTGGCCGGGGTCGCGGTGCGGCACCGGTTCGTGCTGGGCGCCGGGAGCGACGCGCTGCTGTACGACTTCGACCGGGAGCCGGTGCCGTACGACGTGCCCGAGTCGGCGACCGCCACGATCAACTACACCAGCGGAACGACCGCGCGCCCCAAGGGTGTTCAGCTCACCCACCGCAACATCTGGCTGAACGCGGTGCTGATGGGCCTGCACTTCGGCGCGAGCGACCGCGACGTCTACCTGCACACGCTGCCGATGTTCCACGCCAACGGCTGGGGGCTGCCGTTCGCGCTCACCGGCCTCGGCGCGCAGCACGTGGTGCTGCGCAAGGTGGACGGGGCGGAGATCCTGCGGCGGGTGGAGCGGCACGGGGTGACCTTCCTGTCCGGGGCGCCGGCCGTGGCGGCGATGGTGCTGGACGCGGCCGCCGAGTGGGACGGGCCGGTGCCGGGCCGGGACAAGGTGCGGATGATCATCGCGGGGGCGCCCCCGCCGACCTCGATGGTGCAGCGCATCGAGAGCGAGCTGGGCTGGGAGTTCATGCAGATCTACGGGCTGACCGAGACCTCCCCGCTGGTGACGGCCAACCGGACCAGGGCCGAGTGGGACGCGCTGCCGGCGGCCGAGCGGGCCGAGCGCCTCGTCCAGGCCGGCGCGCCGTCGCTGGGCACCCGGGTGCGGGTGGACGACCAGGGCGAGGTGCTGGTCCGCTCCAACGTGGTGCTGGAGGGCTACTGGCAGCAGCCGGAGGCGAGCGCCGAGGCGATCCGGGACGGCTGGTTCCACACCGGCGACGGCGGCACGCTGACCGACGGGTACCTCGCGATCTCCGACCGGAAGAAGGACGTGATCATCTCCGGCGGCGAGAACGTCTCCTCGATCGAGGTCGAGGACTGCCTCTACGACCACCCCGCGGTGGCCGAGGTGGCGGTGATCGGGGTGCCGGACGAGCGCTGGGGCGAGACCGTGAAGGCGCTGGTGGTGCTACGGGAGGGCGCCGACGCGGACGAGGCCGAGCTGATCGCGCACTGCAAGCAGCGGCTGGCCGGCTACAAGTCGCCCACCACCGTGGAGCTCCGGGACACGCTGCCGCGCACCGCCACCGGCAAGCTGCAGAAGTTCCGGCTGCGCGAGCCGTACTGGCAGGGGCGCACCCGCCAGGTCAACTGACCGGGGCCGGCGCACGGGACGCCACGGGCCGGGTCGGCGAGGGATCAGCCGATCGGGTCGACGTCGCGTACCACCAGCGCGAGTTCGACCCGGTTGCGGACCCCGAGCTTGTGCATGGCGCTCTTCAGGTAGCCGGTCACGGTGTGGCAGCTGAGGCCGAGCCGGTCGGCGATCTCCGGGTTGCTCCGGCCGGTCGCCGCCCAGCGGGTGACCTCCCGTTCCCGCGGGGTCAGCACCGCCGAGCGGGGCGGCCGATGCGGCGCACGGCCCGGTGCACGGCCCGGCGGACGGTGCGCCGCCGGATCGGCCGGCTCCTCGCACCAGGCGGCGGCCCCGGCCAGCGCCCGGCTCGCGGCGGCGGCGAGCCGGGCCACCGAGTCGATCCGGACGTCGCCGAACGAGACCACCGCCCGCAGCGAGGCGTACACCACCCCGTGCACCGCACCGCCCTGCACCAGCGGGACGGTGAGCATCGCGTACAGGTCCTCGGCGTGCACGGCGTCGTCGTACTGGTGCGAGATGGTGGTGGCGGCCCGGTAGTCGGGCACCCAGGTGGGGGCCCGCTCGGCCAGCGCCCGGCCGCCGAGGCCGGTGCCGATCGGGACCTCCAGGTCGTGCAGCAGGTCGGCCCGGGTGCCGGCCCAGTGCCGCAGCACCATCCGGCCCGGGCGGTCGGCCCGGTCCGGTACGCCGACCAGGCCCACGTCCGCGCCGCACTCGGCCACCACCCGCCCGGCCAGGTCGCCGAGGACGGCCTGGCGGACCAGCTCGGCGGCCCGGGCGTCGAGCCCGGCCGCTCGGGTAGGAATGTCCTCCGTCGCCCCGATCATCGGGCGATTGTCACACGGGCCGCAGGAGTTGGGGAGTCCTGCGGCCCTTCCGTCCATCGAGGAGTGCACACCATGGCAGAGCTGAAACCGCTGCTGGACGACCTGCGCGCCGAGAGCGCCGAACTGGACGCGCTGGTCGCCGGCCTGGACCGGGCCGCGCTGGCCACCGGCACCCCCGCGGCCGGCTGGACCATCGCCCACCAACTCGCCCACCTGGCCTGGACGGACCGCTGGTCGGTGCTGGCGGCGACCGACCCGGACGGGTTCGCGGCGGCGGTGCGCCGCGAGTTCGAGGCCGGGTTCGACGCGGTCGAGCGCGGCGCCGCCGAGGGGGTCGGCGAACCGCCGGCCGAGCTGCTGGGCCGCTGGCGGGACGGCCGGGAGCAGCTCGCGGTGGCGCTGGCGGCCGTCCCGGCGGACGTCAAACTGCCCTGGTTCGGGCCGCCGATGAAGCCCGCCTCGATGGCGACGGCCCGACTGATGGAGACCTGGGCGCACGGCCAGGACGTCGCGGACGCGCTCGGCGTGGTGCGGACGCCGAGCGCGCGGCTGCGGCACGTGGCCCATCTGGGCGTGCGCACCATCGGCTTCGCGCTCACCCTGCACGGCCTGCCGGCGGACCGCCCGTTCCGGGTCGAACTGACCGCCCCGGACGGCGAGGCGTGGAGCTGGGGCGACCCGGCGGCGGACGACCGGGTGAGCGGACCGGCGCTCGACTTCTGCCTGCTGGTCACCCAGCGCCGGCACCGCGACGACCTGGCGCTGACCGCCACCGGCCCGACCGCGCAGGCCTGGCTCCCGATCGCGCAGACCTTCGCCGGCCCACCCGGGGAGGGCCGGGCACCGCTCGCCTGACGGGATGTCGAACGCTGCGGGACCGGTTCGCCGACCGGCCCCCGACTGCTCTACGCTCCGTCTCCGACTGATCACTCGGCGGCGGCCACCGGCCCCGCCCGGGCGGAGGGTGGCGCGGATGTCCGGGATCGACGTGGTGCGGGAGTCGGCACGGGCCGGCCGGGTGGTGCTGTTCGAGGAGTCGCCGCGCGACGGCGCGCAGGCCAAGACGCTGATGAGTGCCGGGTTCCGGGTGCGGCTGGCCCGCGCGCAGGGGGCGGTGTTCGGTGCGGACGGGCCCCGGCACGTGGTGTTCGCGGCCGGGTTCCCGTCGGTGTGCGCGCAGGAGTACGAGGCCACCCGGCGGGTCGCGCTGGAGGCCGAGGGCTCGGTCAGCCCGGCGGCGATCTGCCGGGGCACCGAGCAGGACGTCCGGCTGGCGCTGGCGGCGGTGCGGGGCGCGGCGCACGCCCGGGTGATGGTGATCGTGGCCGCCTCGGAGGCGACCGCCCGGGCGCTGGTGCACCGCGGTGCGCGCGAGGCGCTGGCCGACGGGCTCGACCTGGTCAAGTCGGCGGTCGACCGGGCGGACGGGGTGGCCGTGGACGTCTGCCTGGTCGACGCGCCGCGGGCGGACCCCGGTCTGGTCGCCGCGTACGCGGGGGCGATGACCGCCGCGGGCGCCGGGACGGTGGTCCTGGCCGACACCGTCGGGGACCTGCTCCCGGGCCAGGCCCGCGCGCTGTTCGCCCGGGTCGCGGCCGGGGCCGGTCCGGATCCGGTGCTGGTCTCGCACCTGCACAACGACCTCGGCCTGGGCCTCGCCAACACGCTGGCCGCGCTGGAGAGCGGGGTGCGGGTCGCGGCCTGCTCCTGGCTGGGGATGGCCGAGCGCAGCGGGATGGTGGCGACCGAGCAGCTGCTCTTCCTGCTCGCCCACGACCCCGCCAAGGCCGAACAGGTCCTGGGCGCCGGCTGCCGGCCCTGGTGGACCGCCCCCGACCTGACCCGGCTGCCGGGCATCGCCCGGATGGTCTCGGCCGAGACCGGCGTGCCCCTGACGGTCACCACCCCGATCGTGGGGACCGGGGTGGGCACCATCTCCACCGGCACGCCGTTCACCCACCCGGCGACCTTCCAGCCGTACGACCCGGAGCGCCTGCTGGGTGTGCGGCCGACCGTGATCCTCACCCAGCTCGCCAGCGGGCGGGTGGTGCGGGCGGTGGCCGAGCGCCTCGGCCACCGGCTCGACCGGGAGGCGACGGCCACCGCCCTGGCCTGGGTGAAGGACCGCGCCTACCGGGACAATCGGGCCGTCGTCCCGGACGCCGACTTCGCCGCCTACCTGGAAGGCCTGACCGCCGCCCACCGACCGACCGGAGCCGAACCCGATGCCCAGCCTGATACCCGGCCCGCTGCCCGGCCCGCCGCCGACGCCCGGGTCCGAACTGCCTGACGCCGACCTGCCCGGCGCCGACCTGCCCGGCGCCGACCTGCCCGGTGCCGATGCCGTCCGCCGTGCCCTGGGAGCCGGACGCGCCGCCGTGCTGCCCAACCCCAGCCCGCTGACGTACGTCGTCGCGGCCGCCGCCCCGCACGCCGTGAACACCGCCAAGGGGCGCCCGGCGGGGCAGGAGGTCGCGGTCTGGCTGCACGCCGACGACACCTGGCAGGAGCTGGTGCCGGCCCTGGACCTGGCGCCGGCGGCCGTCCGCTCGGCCACCGTGCTGCTGCGCCGCGAACTGGTGACCCTGCTGGTCCCGCTGCGCGCGGACGCCGCGGCGCCGGACTGGATCGCCCCGGCCGTCCGCGACGGCCACGCCCTGCTGTTCGGTGCCCGCTGGGCGCCGCTGGCGGGGCTGCTCGCGGACCACCCCCGGCTGTACGTCAGCAGCGCCAACCGGACCGGCTCCCCGCCGGCCTCCACCGCCGCCGGGGCCGCGGCGATGTTCGGGGAGCACGCCCCGGTGCTCGACGGGGACGCGCTGCGCGAACCCGGCCGCCCGCACGCCGCCACCACCATGCTGCGGATCGCCGCGGACGGGCGGCTAGCGCTGGTCCGCCGCGGGGCGCAGGACGCGGCGCACGGGCCCGACCCGGCCGCCTACCTGCGCCGGCTGGCCGACCCGGAGACCGATCGGCGGAGCTGACGCCGGAGCCGGCGGCCCGGCCCGAGCGGCCGAGTGGGGCCGGTCGGGGCCGGGAAGGGGTGTGCCAGAGTGGCCCGATGAAGACGATCGGGCTGCTCGGCGGCATGAGTTGGGAATCGACGGCGGAGTACTACCGCCTGCTGAACACGCTGACCCGGGAGCGCCTCGGCGGGCTGCACTCGGCGAAGTGCGTGCTGTACTCGGTCGACTTCGCGGAGATCGAACGGCTGCAGGTGGCCGGGCGGTGGGAGGAGGCGGGCGAGGTGCTCGCCGCGGCCGCCGGGTCGCTGGAGGCGGCCGGCGCGGAGCTGCTGCTGATCTGCACCAACACCATGCACAAGGTGGCCGACCAGGTCGCGGCCGCGGTCGGCGTCCCGCTGCTGCACCTTGCGGACACCACCGCCGAGGCGGTGCTGGCGGCCGGGCCGGCGAAGGTCGGTCTGCTGGGCACCGCGTTCACCATGGAGCAGGACTTCTACCGGGACCGGCTGGCGGGCCACGGGCTGGAGGTGCTGGTCCCGGACGCGGCGGGCCGGGCCGAGGTGCACCGGGTGATCTACCAGGAACTCTGCCTCGGCATCGTCCGGGAGGAGTCGCGGGCCGCGTACCGGCAGGTGATCGCGGACCTGGTGGCGGCCGGCGCGCAGGGCATCGTGCTGGGCTGCACCGAGATCGAACTGCTGATCGGCCCCGAGCACAGCCCCGTCCCGGTGTTCGCCACCACCCGCCTGCACGCGCGGGCCGCCGTGGAACGGGCGCTGGCGGGCTGACAGCGGGTCGGGCGGGCCTACGGCGGCTCGGGCAGGTCCCCCGGCGCGGGGTGGGGTCCGCGCGCCGGCTCGGGCCGGTCGTACGCCGGGCGCGAGGGACTCGGCACTGGTCCACCGGAGTGGTGGGCGGCCCACCGGCGTGTGATGCGGCGCCCGGTGGTGAGAAACCCGGGGACCGCCCGTACCAAGGAAGGACCGCCCATGATCGTCTCGATCTCCGCCGTCGTCTTCTTCGGTGTCCTGCTCGTCTTCCTTCTCCGCGCCCAGCGCTCCACGGTCTCCACCGCCCTGGTGGCCGCCGCGTTCGGGTTCCTGCTGGCCTCCACCGGGGTGGCTCCGACCGTCAACGGCATGCTGGTCAGCCTCGCCCAGGCGGCCCACTGGAACGCCCGCTGACCGGGGCGCGACCGGGGCGCGGGCGCGCTCAGCAGGGCTCCGGCAGCTCCCAGCCGGGGAGGTGGAGCGCGCTCAACGCGAAGGTGCCGCCCCGGGCGTGCGGGTCCCAGCCCTCGGCGAGGGCGAGCTCGACGACCGTCCGGACCTCGCCCGGCTTCGGGTACGCGTTGTCGGTGGCCGCTCCCCAGGGCAACGGCCGCGACGGCGCCGAGACCAGGGTGACGGCCAGCGCGCGGCCCCGCCTGTCGCTGTGGACCCGCAGGCGCACGCAGCGGCGCAGACCGGTCGGGCCGTCCAGGTAGCCGATCCGCCCGGTCCAGTGGAACTCGTGCCCGTCGAACGCCAGCCTGCGCGGTCCCCGCACCACTTCCCCCTCGCCCCGGCGACCACACCCGGCGACCCTCGCCCGGCACGCCGCTCCGGTGATCCGCCGACCCTACCGGGCGGCCTTCCGGGGCTCACCGTTGATGATCTCCGTCCGAGCCCGGCGTCGGGTGGCCGACCCGTCCGGGTCACCCGAGTCCACTCCCGTGACCTGCAGTGATGTCGCGCCATCGAACGAGTGACCGATTAACCGGAAGTCGAATCCCGGCTTCCCTTTTTCGCTCACATGTTCGACAGTGGGGGCATGGAGGCATCCCTGGCCGCTCTGGCACCCCAGCTCCGGCTGTCCCGTCCGGGGCAGCTGGTCCCGGTGCTGCCCGCGCTCGAGGGCCTGCTGCCGGAGCGGGGTCTGCGGCCGGGTGCGGTGGTGTCGGTGACCGGCGGTGGCACCGCGCTGCTGCTGGCGCTCGCGGCCGCCGCGTCGACCGCCGGCACCTGGTGCGCGGTGGTCGGTGTCGAGGGGCTCGGCCTGCTGGCGGCGGCCGAGCTCGGCGTCGACCTGTCGCGCCTGGTGGTGGTCGAGGACGCCGGCGACCAGTGGGCCCGGGTCGCGACGGCCCTGGCGGACGGCGTCGGCCTGCTGCTGCTGCGGCCGGGCGGCCGGGTCTCGGGGCGGACCGCGGAGCAGCTGGCCACGGTGGCCAGGCGAGGCGGCTGCGCGCTGGTGGTGTCCGGGGAGTGGCCCGGTGCGCGGGTCCGGCTGCGGGTGGCGGCCCGGTCCTGGGAGGGGGTGGGCCAGGGGCGCGGCCGGCTGCGGGCCCGTCGCCTGGTGGTGGAGGCCGGCGGCCGCGGGGCCGCGGCACGCGAGCGGCGGTACGAGCTGTGGCTGCCGGACGGGCAGGGCGCGGTCCGGGCCGTCGGTCCGAGCGCAGCGGGTACGGCGGGTACGGCGGGTGCACCAGGTACGGCAGGCGCCGCTGGTGCCGTGCGCCGGCACAAGGCTGACCCGGCGCGCGGTCCGTTGGCGGTGGTCTGAGGTGGGAGGGGCCGGGAAGGACGCCGGCGGGGAGGCCGTTCCGCTGCGGGTGCTGGCCGCCTGGGTGCCGGACTGGCCCGTGATCACCGTGCTCGGTGCGGAGCCGGAGCCGGACCTGCCGGTCGTCGTGGTCGAGCGCGGCCGGGTGCTCGCCGCCTCCGGCGCCGCCCGGCGCGGCGGGGTGCGGCAGGGGCAGAAGGTGCGCTCGGCCCAGTCGCTCGTCGCCGGCCTGGCGGTGCACGAGCGCCACATCGACGCCGAGGCCAAGTTGTTCGAACCGGTGGCGGACGCGGTGAGCCTGCTGGCCGCGCGGCTGGAGGTGGTGCGCCCCGGGCTGCTGGCGCTCCCGGCCGCCGGTGCGGCCCGGTACCACGGCGGGGAGCACGTGCTGGCGGAGAAGGTGGTCGACGCGGTGGAGGCCGTCGGCCACGAGTGCCGGATCGGGATCGCCGACGGACTGTTCGCGGCCCAGCTGGCGGCCCGGGCCGGGCGGATCGTGCCGCCCGGGGAGAGCGCCCGGTTCCTGGCGCCGATCCCGGTGTCGGAGCTGGCGGGGACGAAGCTGACCGATCTGCTCGGGCGGCTCGGCATCGTGACGATCGGCCGGTTCGCCGGCCTCCCGGCCGGCAGCGTCGCGGACCGCTTCGGCCAGGCCGGCGTGGTCGCGCACCGGCTGGCCCGGGGCGCGGAGGGCCGCCCGGTGGTCGCCCGTCCGCCCGGGGTGGAGCTGACGGTGGAGCAGCGCTTCGACCCGCCGTTCACGGTCGTGGAGCCGCTGGTGTTCGCGGCCCGGGTGCTGGCCGAGCGGCTGCACGCCGGTCTCGCCGGGGCGGGTCTGGCCTGCGGCCGGGTCGAGATCGAGGTGGAGTGCGCCGACGGGACGGGTGCCTCCCGGGCCTGGCGGCACGAGGGCCTGCTGTCCGTCGGGGCGGTGGCCGAGCGGGTGCGCTGGCAGTTGCAGGCGTGGCAGCAGCGGCAGCTGTTCGAGGAGGCGTCCGGCGGGGTGGTGGCGCTGCGGCTGGTCCCGGACGGGCTGGTCCACGATCCGGGCCGGCAACTGTCGCTGGCCGACGGCGACCAGGAGGCCACCGAGCGGATCGAACGGGCGGTGGCCCGGGTGCAGGCGATCCTCGGCCACACCGCGCCGGTCACCGTCGAGCTGGCCGGCGGCCGCGCTCCCGCCGACCGGGTCGTCCGCACCCCCTGGGGGGACGCCCACCAGGAGCGGCGCGCGGACGGACCGTGGCCGGGCCGGCTGCCCGCGCCGTCCCCGACCCGGGTGCCGGCCAGCCCGGTGCCGGTGCGGCTGCTGGACGCCGAGGGCCTGGAGGTCGAGATCACCGCGCGGGCCGAGGCCCGCAGCGCGCCGGCCCGCCTGGTGCTGCGCACCGGTGCCGTCGAGGTCACCGGCTGGGCGGGGCCGTGGCCGGAGCAGGAACGCTGGTGGGACGTGGACGAGGCCCGGCGCACCGCCCGGATCCAGGTCACCGTCGCCGACGGGCGGGCCTTACTGCTCGCCGTCACCGGCGGTCGCTGGCACCTGGAGGGCGACTACGACACCTGACCCGCACCGCACCCGACCCCGACGCTCCCGAACCACCCCTCCCCGTACGACCGGACACGCAGCAGCATGGGATTCACCAACCACCCCAGCACCCCCTGGCGCGACCTGGAGCGCGCCATGGCCGGCACCCGGGCGGGTGACCGTACGGTCATTCCCTTCCCCGGCACCGAGACCCGCCCCGAGCCGGCCCCGCCGCCCCGCCCGGCCGGCCGGGGCGCGGCGGAGTGGGCCGAGCTGCACGTCCACACCACCTACAGCTTCCTCGACGGCGCCAGCGATCCGGCCGAACTCGTCGACGAGGCGGTGCGGTTGGGCATCGGCGTGCTCGCGGTCACCGACCACGACGGCCTCTACGCGGCCCCGACCTTCGCCGCCGAGGCCCGTCGCGCCGGCATCGCCACGGTGTTCGGGGCGGAGCTGACCCTGGATGCCCTGCTGGCGCCGACCGGCGTCCCGGACCAGGACGGCGAGCACCTGCTCGTCCTGGCCCGGGGTGCGGAGGGCTACCGGCGCCTGGCCAAGGTGATCGGCGACGCCCACCTGGCCGGTGGTGCCAAACGGCGTCCCCGGTACGACCGGGAGCGGCTCCCGGACGCGGCGGACGGCCACTGGGCGGTGCTGACCGGCTGTCGCAAGGGCGCCGTCCGCCGCGCCCTGGACACCGAGGGGGCAGGCGGCGCCGAGCGCGAACTCCGTTCGCTCGCCGACCGGTTCGGGCCTCGGAACGTGTTCGTGGAGCTGACCGACCAGCACCTGCCCGGCGACGACGACCGCAACGACGCCCTGGCGGACCTCGCCGCCCGGGCCGGCCTCCCGCTGGTGGCCACCACCGCCGCCCACCACGCCTCGCCCGCGCAGGGCCGGCTCGCCCAGGCCCTGGCGGCTCTGCGCCAGGGCCGCTCGCTGGCCGACGCCGAGGCGTACCTGTCGGCGGCCGGCACCGCCCACCTGCGCTCCCCGGACGAGATGGCCCGGCGCCTGGCCCCCTGGCCCGGCGTCCAGCGGACCACCGTGGACCTCGCCCGCGAACTCGCCTTCGACTTCCGGGCCCTCAAACCCGAGATGCCCGGCTTCCCCGTCCCGGAGGGCCACACCGAGAGCAGCTGGCTGCGCCGCCTCACCCTCGACGCCGCCGCCGGCCGCTTCGCCCCCGGCAACACCGAGGCGCACCGGCAGGTCGCCCACGAGCTCGATGTGATCCAGGACTTGGACATGGCCGGGTACTTCCTGATCGTCCACGACATCGTGGCCTTCGCCCACCGGGCCGACATCTGGTGCCAGGGCCGCGGATCGGCCGCCAACTCGGCCGTCTGCTACGCCCTGGGCATCACCTCGGTCGACCCGATCCACTACGGCCTGCTGTTCGAGCGTTTCCTCTCCCCGGAGCGCGACGGGCCCCCGGACATCGACCTGGACATCGAGCACCGCCGCCGCGAGGAGGTCATCCAGTACGTCTACGACACCTACGGCCGCGACCACGCCGCCCAGGTCGCCAACGTGATCAGCTACCAGCCGCGGCTCGCCGTCCGCGACGCCGCCCGCGCCCTCGGCTACGCCACCGGCGACCTCGACCGGTTCGCCAAGGCCACCGGCTGGCACGAGATGCCTCCGGCCGACGCGGAAGTACCGGACGATGTACGGGAGTTGGCCGCCGGACTGCGCGGACTGCCGCGCCACCTGGGGATCCACTCCGGCGGCATGGTGCTCACCCACCGCCCGATCGCCGAGACCTGCCCCACCGAGTGGGCCACCATGCCCGGCCGCTCCGTGCTCCAGTGGGACAAGGACGGCTGCGCCGAGGCCGGCCTGGTCAAGATCGACCTGCTCGGCCTCGGCATGCTCTCCGCCCTGCACGACGCCTGCGACCTGATCGAACGCCACCACGGCATCCGCTACGACCTGGCCGGCATCCCACCCGACGACGAGGAGGTCTACGCGATGCTCTCCAAGGCGGACACGGTCGGCGTCTTCCAGGTCGAGTCCCGCGCCCAGGCCGGCGCGCTGCCCCGGATGCGCCCGAGGACGTTCTACGACCTGGTCGTCCAGGTCGCGCTGATCCGGCCCGGCCCGATCCAGGGCGGGTCCGTCCACCCCTACATCCGCCGCCGCAACGGCCACGAACCCGCCACCATCGCGCACCCGCTGATGGAGAGGGCCCTCACCAAGACCCTCGGCGTCCCGCTCTTCCAGGAGCAGATGATGCAACTCGCCATCGACTGCGCCGGTTTCACCCCCGCCGAGGCCGACCGGCTGCGCCAGGCGATGGGCTCCAAACGCTCCCACGCGCGGGTGGCCGCGCTGCGCGACCGCCTGCTGAGCGGGATGGCCGAGCGCGGCATCCCGTCCGAGGTCGCCGAGGACGTCTACACCAAGATCGACGCCTTCTCCGGCTACGGCTTCCCCGAGTCGCACGCCGCCTCCTTCGCCCTGCTCGTCTACGCCAGCGCCTGGCTCAAGCTGCACCACCCGGAGGCGTTCGCCTGCGCGCTGCTGGCCAACCAGCCGATGGGGTTCTACTCCCCGCTGAGCCTGATCGCCGACGCCCGCAGGCACGGCGTCACCGTGCTGCCCGCCGACGTCAACCGCTCCCACCCCGGCCCCACGCTGGAAGCCGTCCCCGGTGCCACCCGCCCGGCGATCCGGCTCGGCCTCGCCGACGTCCGGGGCCTCGGTGACGACCACGCCGCCACCGTCACCGCCGGGCAGCCGTACACCGACCTGGAGGACTTCGCCCGCCGCACCGCGCTGCCGGCCCCCGTCCTGGAGGCCCTCGCCACCGCCGGCGCCTTCGCCGCCCTCGGGGTGTCCCGCCGTGCGGCGCTGTGGTCGGCCGGACTGCTGGCCCGGACCACGGACGGCATGCTGCCCGGCACCGCCCCCGCGCTCACCGCACCGCCCGGCCTGCCGGAGATGACCGCCGTCGAGGAGACCATCGCCGACCTCTGGGCCACCGGCGCCTCCGCCACCACCCACCCCGTCCAGCACGCCCGCCCCCACCTGGACCGGTACGGTGCGCTGACCGCCGCCGGCTTCAAGGGCGGGGCGGGCCACGGCACGCCGGTGAGCGTCGGCGGCCTGGTCACCCACCGCCAGCGCCCGCCCACCGCCGGCGGGGTGCTCTTCCTCTCCCTCGAGGACGAGACCGGGCTGGTCAACGTGGTCGTCCAGCCGCACGTGTGGGAGCGTCAGCGCAAGACCGCCCTCGGCAGCGCCGGGCTGCTCGTCCACGGCACCGCCGAGCGCCGCGACGGCGCAATCAACCTGGTCGCCACCCGGCTCACCCCGCTCGTCCTCTCCGTCGCCGGCCTGCGCAGCCGCGACTTCCGCTGACGGCGGGAGCCCGGCCCGGTGCGGCCGTCAGCCGTCAGCCGTCCGCCGGGTCGGCCGCCGGGTCGGCCGGCTTCCCGGCCGTGTACAGCCAGGCCCGGAACAGCGGGCCGAGGTCCCGGTGCGAGACCTCCTCGGCCAGCCGGACCAGGTCGCAGGTCTCCGCGTTGCCGTAGCGGTACCGTTCGGCCCAGGCGCGCAGCAGGCGGAAGAAGGCCTGGTCGCCGATGGTCGTGCGGAGGGCCTGCAGCGTCATCGCGCCCCGGACGTACACCAGGTCGTAGTCGAAGATCCGGTCGCGGCCCGGGTCGCCGGTCTGCCCCTGCCAGAACGGGTCCGCCGCGGGCGTCGCGTAGTGGTCGTCGAAGGTCTGCCGGGCACCGGGGCCGCCGTGCTCCTCCTGCCAGAGCCACTCCACGTAGGTGGCGAAGCCCTCGTTCAGCCAGATGTCGCGCCACGACCGCGGGGTCACGCTGTCGCCGAACCACTGGTGCGCGTTCTCGTGCACGACCGTGGCCTCGTCCGGCGGCGTGTCGTACACCGGGCGGCTCTGCGTCTCCAGCGAGTAGCCGGCCGTGGTGGGGTCGATGATGCCGCCCATCGAGTCGAACGGGTACCTGCCGAACCTCCCCGCGCCCCACTCGACCACCTGCCCCGTGGTGCGGTGCAGGAAGCCGTCATCCCCGTCGATCGCCGGGTCGTAGGCCGTGACGTTCGGGATCCCGCCGACCAGGGAGCGGTGCACCTCGAAGTCGCCGATCGCCACCATGGCCAGGTAGGAGGCCATCGGCCGCGCCATCTCCCAGGTGACGGTGGTCCGGCCGGCGACCGTCCGCGGCGGGCCCTGCCGCTCCCCGTTGGCCAGGGCGGTGACCCCGGCCGGGGTGGTGAGGTGGAAGGTGTAGGTCGCCTTGTCGCCCAGGTCGTCGTTGACGGGGTACCAGGTCCGGGCGCCGTCCGGCTCGTCGAGGGTGACCGCGCCGTCGTCGGTGTCGATCCAGCCGTACCGGCCGAGCGCCGGATCGTCGATCGCCTCCGGGTGCCCCCGGTAGCGCACCTCGACGGTGAACTCCCGCCCCGGGGCGAGGGCCTGCGCCGGGACCACGGTCAGTTTCGCGCCGTCCCGGCGGTAGGCCGCCTCCCGGCCGTCGACGGTGACCCGCTCGACCGGCGGGCCGGAGTAGTCCAGGGCGAAACGGTCGAGGCGCCGCCGCGCCTCGGCGGTGACGGTCGCCACGGCCACCAGCTCGTGGGTCCGCGGGGTCAGGTCGAGGGCGAGGTCGTAGTGCCCGACGTCGTACCCCTGGTTGCCCGAGGCCGGGAAGTAAGGGTCGGTGGCAGCCTCAGCTGGATCGGCCGTCACGGCGGGCGCGGGGGCGGCGGCGAACAGGGCGAGCGCGCAGGCGGTGCTCAGGGCCACCGCGAGGGACTTTCGTGGTCCGGTCATACCGCGCATGATCGGGTGCCGCCGCCGGGCCGCCCGGGGCAACACTCCGGCCCCCGGCCGGGACCCACCGGACGGGCCACCGGTCCGGCGGCGCGCAACGGTCGGATCACGATCCGCCGGACTGCCGCCGCAGGGCCCGTTCGCCCACGCAGGATGGCCGCATGAAGATCTTCGGGGGTGGATGGCGGGTGGCAGTGGCCGGGTCGGCACTGCTGGTCGTGGTGACGGGGTGCGGCAGCACCGCGACGGAGCAGGGGGCCGGCACCGGGCTCGGCAGCAGCCCGCGCCCGGTGCCCACCGGCACGGCCGCACCCACGGGCACCCCCTCGCCCACCGCCGCCGGCTCGCCCGTCGGCTTCTGCCCGCCGCTGGAGGCGGGCCCCGCGCCGACCCCGTGCATCACCTACAGCGAGGCGCAGCGGTACGCCGAGAACCACGCCTACCAGCATGAGATGCCGCTCTCCGCATCCGCCCGGGCGGACGCCCAGCCGCGGGTCCAGGCGCTGGAGGCCGCGTTGCAGCAGCTCGCCGGCGCACCGCTGGACGAGGAGTCGCTGCGCCGCGCGACCGCCGGGGCGACCGGTGCCCGGCCGGAGACCGTCCACGTCGAGCTGACCCCCGGTGGCAACAGCGCCAAGGTCGTGGTGGAGGCGGGCGGGGGCTACGTGCGGGGCACCGTCGCCGGGGGCCGGGCCACGGTCACCGGCTTCATCGCCGACGGCGGCTGCGTCGCGGCCGTCGGGCACTGACACCCGCTCCGCGGCGCCCGCCCCCGACCCCGCCTTCGGCCCGGATCCGCCGGGTTGTCGGTGGCGGGTGGCAGGCTGACGGGATGACCGACCTCCCCCCGCAGCACTACGCCCAGGGCTGGGCCGCCGCCGACGACCGCCGGACGCCACCGCTGGTGGGCGACGAGCGCGAGATCCTGACCTCGTTCCTGGAGTTCCACCGCGAGACCTTCGCGCTCAAGTGCGCCGGGGTGGCACCCGAGCGGCTGTCGGAGCAGGGGCTGCCGCCCTCGACGTTGAGCCTGCACGGGCTGGTGCGGCACCTCGCGGGGGCGGAACGGTGGTGGTTCCGGCAGCAGTTCGCGGGTGAGGACGTGCCGATGCTGCACTACTCCGACGAGGACCCGGACCAGGACTTCGAGCGACTGGACGGCAGCACCGAGGAGGCCGTCGCGCTCTGGCGGGCGGAGTGCGCGCGCAGCCGGGAGATCGTCGCCGCCACGCCCTCGCTGGACGCGACCGGGGTGCACCGGGCGAGCGGCGAGCCGATCGCGCTGCGCCGGATCCTGGTCCACATGATCGCCGAGTACGCCCGGCACAACGGCCACGCCGACCTGCTGCGCGAGCGGATCGACGGCGCGACCGGCTACTGACCCGCCGGGGCGGACCGGGGTGGGCCAGCCACCCCGGTCCGGTCAGCCGCCCCGGGACGGTTCAGTGGCCCGGGGCGTCGAGCAGGCCGCAGTCCGCGTAGCTGCGGGCGAGCCGGGTGAAACCGGCGGTCAGCAGGTCCTGCACGGCGGTCTCGGTGCCGCCCAGTGACACGCCGGCCACCAGGTGCGCGCGCATCGCTTCGAAGGCGGCGGCCCCGACCGAGCCGGCGAACCCGGCGAACAGGGCCAGTTCGGCCCGGACGACCGGCTCGGCGGCGCGGGCGCCGGCCCGCTCCAGCAGCAGGTCCAGCAGCATCGCCCGGCGGGCGTCCACCACCGCCGTGTGGCAGCGGTGCAGCGCGGGGCTGGCGAGCAGGATCCGGGCGAAGGTCCGGGAGGAGTCCTCCGCCGCGGGCGCGAGCACCTGGGTGGCGTTGTGCGCGTAGTAGGCGCGCAGCCCCTCGATCAGCTCCTCGCCGGTGCGGGCGGTCACCACGGCGCCGGGCAGGGCTTCCTCGAACTCCTGCCGCCGGCTGAAGAAGATCTCCTCCTTGGACCCGTAGTGGGTGAAGACGGTGGCCGGGGCCACGTCCGCCTCGGCGGCGATCCGGGCCAGCGTGACGCCGTCGAACCCGTGCTCGGCGAACAGCCGGAAGGCCGCGTCGGCGATCGACCTGCGGGTCCGCTCGCGTTTGCGCCCGCGGAGCCCGGCGGCGGGCGCCGGGGCGGCGGAGGTCGTGGTCATGGGGCTCAGGATAGTCCACCGCGCGACAAAAATAGAGATGCTACATTTTTGTAGTCTCTCCAGAAAATCTTGCAGTCCGCCTGCTTCCCGAAGGAGCCCGCATGGGCACCAGTCCCTCCGCCCTCCGGCCCAGCGCCGGCCCCGGCCACCCGTCCTCCCCCACCGCCGGCCGCCGGCTGTCCACCACCGCCGTCCTGGTGATCGCCTGCGCCGCCCAGTTCATGGTGGTGCTGGACGTCTCGATCGTGAACGTGGCGCTGCCCGCGATGCGGGCCGACCTGCACCTCACCCCGGCCGGCCAGCAGTGGATCGTCAACGCCTACACGCTCGGCTTCGCCGGCCTGCTGCTGCTCGGCGGCCGGGTCGCCGACCTGGTCGGCGCGCGGCGCGCGTTCCTCACCGGGCTCGGCGTGTTCACCCTGGCCTCGCTGGTCGGCGGCCTGGCCGACGGCGCCGGCCCGCTGATCGCCGCCCGCGCCGCCCAGGGCGTCGGCGGCGCGGTGCTGGCCCCGGCCACCCTCACCCTGATCATGACCACCTTCACCGAGCCCCGGGCCCGTACCAGGGCGATGGGCGCCTGGAGCGCCGTGATGGCGGCCGGCGGCGCCGCGGGCGCCGTGGTCGGCGGGGTGCTGACCGAGTACGCCGGCTGGCGCTGGGTGCTGTTCGTCAACGTGCCGGTGGGCTTGGCGCTGTTCGTGGCCTCGCTGCGGTACGTCCCGGCGGGCTCGGGCGGCCGGGGCGGGCTGCGCCGGATGGACCTGCCGGGCGCGGTCACCGTCACCGCCGGGCTCACCGCGCTGGTCTACGGGATCATCTCCACCGAGTCGCACGGCTGGGGCTCCCCCACCGTCTGGGGCCCGCTGGTGGCCGCCGCCGCGCTGCTGGCGCTCTTCACCCTGATCGAGTCCAAGGTCGCGCACCCGCTGGTGCCGCTGCGGATCCTGCGCCGCCGCACCCTGGTGACGGCCAACGTGGTGACCATGCTGGCCGGTGCGGCGATGTTCGCGATGTGGTTCGTGCTCTCGCTCTACTTCCAGCAGGTGCTGGGCTACAGCGCCGTCCGGGCCGGGCTGGCCTTCGTCGCCGGCTCGGTGGCGATCATCGCCGGCTCGCAGATCGCCACCCGGACGATCACCCGGACCGGCCCCCGCCCACTCCTGGTGGCCGGCACCCTGACCAGCACGGTCGGGTTCCTGTGGCTGTCGCGGTTCGACGCCCACGGCGGCTACCTCACCGACGTGCTCGGCCCGTTCGTGCTCTGCACGCTCGGCATGGGCCTGTCGATGATGCCCGCGACGGTGACCGCGACCAGCGGCGTGCCGCGCGAGGAGGCCGGTCTCGCCTCCGGCCTGGCCAACACCTTCCGCCAGGTGGGCGGCGCGGTCGGGCTGGCCGTGCTGGCCACCGTCGCCTCGCACACCACCGCCACCCGGCTCGCGGCGGGCGGCGCGAGCGTCCCGGAGGCGCTCACCGCCGGCTTCGGGCGCGCGCTGATGGTCGGGGCGCTGTTCACCGGCTGCGCGCTGCTCGGCGCGCTGGCCCTGCCGTCCCGTCGCGCGGACGCCCCGGGGTCCCCGTCCTGACCTGCGCGGTGTCTTGACGAACCGTCAGCGTTGACCAAGCCTGGTCAGGTGCCCCCCTGGACCAGGAGGTCGACGGTGACCGAGCAGGCGTCCCACACCCGCGGCGAGCCCGAGGTCGAGCTGCTCACCGAGACCATCGGTGAGCGGTTCGACCGCAGCGTGGCCGCCTTCCCCGGACGGGAGGCGCTGGTCGACGCGGTCACCGGCCGGCGCTGGACGTACGCCGAACTCGCCGCCGACGTCGACCGGGTGGCCCGCGGGCTGCGGGCCCGGGGCGTGCGCAAGGGCGACCGGGTCGGCATCTGGGCGACCAACTGCCCCGAGTGGGTGCTGGTCCAGTACGCCACCGCCCGGCTCGGCGCGGTGCTGGTGACCGTCAACCCGGCCTACCGCACCCACGAACTCGCCCACGCGCTGGCGCGGGCCGGCGTCTCGCTGCTGATCGCACTGCCCGACGACGACCCTGCGAGCAGCGTCCCCGCGGGCGGCGACCGGCGGACGACCGCCGCCGAGGCCGGCGCCGGCTGCCCGGCGCTGCGCGAGGTGCTGTGGATCGGCGGGCCCGCGTGGCACCGGCTGGACGGCCCCGAGCAGGACTTCCCGGCCCTGCACCCGGACGAGCCGATCACCGTCCAGTACACCTCGGGCACCACCGGCTCCCCCAAGGGCGCCACCCTCTCGCACCGCAGCATCCTGAACAACGGGCACTGCGTCGGCGCGCTGCTCGGCTACACCGAGCAGGACCGGATCTGCGTCCCGGTGCCCTTCTACCACTGCTTCGGCATGGTCCTCGGCAACCTGGCGGCGCTCAGCCACGGCGCCTGCGTGGTGATCCCGGCCCGCACCTTCGACCCGGCGGCCACCCTGCGCGCGGTCGCCACCGAGCGCGCCACCTCGCTCTACGGGGTGCCGACCATGTTCATCGCCGAACTCGGCCTGCCGGACTTCGCCGCGTACGACCTCTCCTCGCTGCGCACCGGGCTGACGGGCGCGACGCCCTGCCCGGTCGAGCTGATGAAGCGGGTGCGCAGCGACCTCGGGATGGCCGGGGTCGCCATCGCGTACGGGATGACCGAGACCTCGCCGGTGTCCACGCTGACCCGCGGCGACGACGACCTCGACCACCGCACCGGGACGGTCGGCCGGGTGCTGCCGCACCTGGAGGTCAAGGTGGCCGACCCGGCGAGCGGGCGCACCCTGCCGCGCGGCGCGGTCGGCGAGCTGTGCACGCGCGGCTACGCGGTGATGCTGGGCTACTGGGAGGAGCCGGAGCGCACCGCCGAGGCGGTCGACCGGGACGGCTGGATGCACACCGGCGACCTCGCCCTGATGCGCCCGGACGGCTACCTGGAGGTGGTCGGCCGGATCAAGGACATGATCATCCGGGGTGGGGAGAACGTCTACCCCCGGGAGGTCGAGGAGTACCTGCACACCCACCCCGGCGTGGCCGACGCCCAGGTGGTCGGGGTGCCGCACGAGCGCTACGGCGAGGAGGTCTTCGCCTTCGTGGTGCTGCGCGACCCGGCCGGCGGGCCGGCGCCCGAGGAGCTGACCGCGTACTGCCGGGACGGGCTGGCCCGCTACAAGGCGCCCCGGCACGTGCGGGTGGTCGACGCCTTCCCGATGACGGTCAGCGGCAAGGTGCGCAAGAACGAGCTGCGCGAGCTGGCGGCCCGGGAGCTCGGACGGTGAGCCCGGAAGGGTTACCCGGGCCGGGAGGAGCCCGCGGACCGTACCGTGTTCGACCGCCGCCCCGACCGTCATCTAACCTGGTGACGTGCTCATACTCGTCAGCCGTCGCCACGTGGACCTGCTCCGCGTCACGAGCATGTCCTGTCGACGCTCCGGCTGACCTTCTCCCCACCCTGCCCTCGGGGGCACACACCCTCCCCCGGCCCCGCCGTACCCGCCCGACCGGGCGCGTCGGCGGCAGCGTCCCCGGACACCTCCGGGCACCGCCGGGGCCTCGACACAGCGGATGTCACCCATGACACAGCAGTCCCAGACCACCGGTCTCCCCGTGATCGACCTGTCCCTCGCCGACGGCACCGAGGAGGACCGCGCCCGCCTGCACGACGCGCTCCGCGCGGCCGCCACCGAGGTCGGCTTCTTCCAGCTGACCGGACACGGCATAACCGCGGACGAGACCAAGGCCCTCACCACCGCCATGCGGGCGTTCTTCGACCTCCCCGAGGCCGACCGGCTGGCCGTGAGCAACCTCAACTCCCCGCACTTCCGCGGCTACACCCGCACCGGCGCCGAGCTCACCGGCGGCAGCCAGGACTGGCGCGACCAGCTGGACATCGGCGCCGAGCGCCCGCCGCACCTGCCCGGCCCCGGCGAGCAGCCGTACTGGTGGCTGGAGGGGCCCAACCAGTGGCCCGAGGGCCTGCCCGAGCTGCGCAGTGCCGCCCTGAGCTGGATCGACCGGCTCGGCGCGGTGGCCCACCGGCTGCTGCACGAGCTGCTCGGCTCGATCGGCGCCCGGCCCGACTTCTACGACGACGCCTTCGCCGGCCACCCGCACCTGCGGCTGAAGCTGGTCCGCTACCCGGGCACCGCCCCGGACGGCGCCGGGCAGGGCGTCGGCACCCACAAGGACTACGGCTTCATCACCCTGCTGCTGCAGGACACCGTGGGCGGGCTCCAGGTCGAGCGGCCGGACGGCTCCTTCCTGGAGGTGCCGCCGATGGAGGGCGCCTTCGTGGTCAACCTGGGCGAGCTGCTGGAGGTCGCCACCGACGGCTACCTCAAGGCGACCAGCCACCGGGTGATCAGCCCGGCCGGGGCGCGCGAGCGGTTCTCGGTGCCGTTCTTCTACAACCCCCGGCTGGACGCGCACATCGAGCCGCTGGACTTCCCGCACGCCCACCACGCCCCCGGCGCCACCCAGGACCCGTCCAACCCGCTGTTCGCCGAGTTCGGCCGCAACGAACTCAAGGGCTACCTGCGCGCCCACCCCGAGGTCACCCGCCGGCACCACGCCGACCTGCTCCCGCTGGCCGGCGCCTGAGCCACCACCGCGCGCCCCGGCCCCGTACGGGCGCCGGGGCGCGTCACCATTCGCGCCAGCGGCCGGTGATCTCCCAGCGGTCCAGCCCGTGGCGGGCGGTCAGCGCGTCCAGGTCCACCCCGGCACCGATCAGCGCGGAGTCGACGTAGTCGCACAACCGCTCGCGCTCGTCGGTCTCGTAACCGCCGCCGCCGTGCTCGTCGTTGACCGCGTTCAGGGCGAGCACCACCCGCTCGACCGCGCCGAGCACCTGCCCGTCCGAGGGCCCGGCGAAGCCGTCGAGCTCGGCCTCGAAGGCGGCCAGCACCTGGTCGGTGCGCAGCAGCAGCGAGTCGGGGAACAGCTGCCGCGCGTACGCCTCCCCGGGGCCGATCTCGCCCGCGGCGAGCGCCCGGACCTCCTCGGCACGGTGCTGCCGCCAGTACTCGGTGGGCCGCGGTGCCCGGTTCGCCGCGCTGCGCTCTGCCATGCCGGCACGCTAACCGCCGGCACCGACAGGCGGGCCGGCGCCGCGGCCTACCGGGCCGCCAGGCGGCCGCGGAGTGTGCGCAGGCGCCACGGGGTCAGCCGGAACGCCGTGAGTCCGGCGGCCGTGGTGACCGCGGCCAGCGTCCAGCCGGCGGCGTCGGAAGGTGGCCGGACCGTCCAGTCCCACCACAGCGCCCGGCCCTGCCCGTCCTCGCCGAGGTAGGTGAGCGGGAACACCGTGGCGACCGGCAGGATCCAGGCCAGTCGCGGGCCGAACACCCGGCCGGAGACCAGCGCCAGCCCCGTCCAGACCAGCAGCGCGCGGACCAGGACCACCGCCGTCCCCGGCCCGGAGACCGACAGTTCGACACCGCCGACCAGGAGCACCGTCGCGGCGTACATCGCGGCCAGCTGGAGCCCTTCGTAGCGGGCCAGGACCGCCGCGGCCGCGGTCTCCAGGTCCGCCATCCGGCTGTGCAGGCTCCCGGCCGTCAGGGCGGCGTACGCGATGGGCAGCTCGCGGCGCATCGGGAAACCGGCGCTGTGGGCAGCGTGCTGCAGGGGGAACGACAGCGTCAACGACCCGAAGGCCGCCTCGCAGCCGGCGACCACGGCGAGCAGCAGGGCGACGGGCGCGAGGTCGTGCGCGCGGGCGTGGCGCAGCGGCCCGGTCCACCACGGGGCGTCAACCGCAGTACGCACGGTGGATCACCTCACTGCGCTGCCCGGCCCAGGCGAGCTGCTCGGCATCCGTCCCGCGGACGACGTCGGCGACCGCGCCCAGGTCCACCGACGGCGGCCCCCCGTGCATGGTCGCGGGCATCGGACCGCCGTAGATCCGCATGGTCAGCCACATCATGAGTTCGCCCGACGCCCGGTAGAACTCGGGGGTGAAGGCGGAGACGGCCGGATCCGGGCAACCCTGGGGGCGGGAGGCCTCCATGATGTCGCCGGCCATGGTCTGCGCCGGGTCCCACATGTCGCCCTCGAGGACGTAGAAACCCTCCGGATCCCGGCTGCCACCACGGCCGAGCCCGAGTTCGGCGATCGGCCGGGCGGGGAGCGTGACCAGGGCCGTGGGCAGCTGCCGCATGCGGTCGGCCATCGCCTGCGCCCGGAGCAGCTGGTTGCGGTCCTCGGGCCAGAGGCAGATCGTCGGCGCCCCGGTGGTGCAGAGCGGCTGCGCCGGCGCGGCGCGGTCGACCTGGAGCGGAACCGTCACCGTCAGGGCGACGGTCACCACCACGAGCGCCGCGCCGAACGCGACGGCCGCCAGGGCGCGCCGGCCCGCGCTGCGGCCACCCGGCCTGCGCAGCCCGACGGCCCCGGCGAGGAGCAGTCCGGCGAGCGCGAGCCGCACGGCGAGCGCCGGCCAGGAGACCGTCCTGAACGGTGCGCCGTTGATGGCGAACAGCCCGAGCTGTTGGGGGCCGGCCGCCCACGCGATGACGATGAAGCCTCCGAGTCCGCAGGCCACCGGGGTGGCGAACCCACCGGGGAAGGTCCGGCCCGCGAGGTGGCCGGCGGCCGCGAACGACACCATCAGCGCCGCGCCGAGCAGCAGGTACCCGGGCCACAGGAAGCCCGGGCCGGCGGTCGGCAGGCTGACCCCGGCCGCGACCGCGGCGCCCAGCGCGTAGGCGAGGAGTCCGTAGGTGAGGGCCGCCGCGAGCTGCGCGAACTCGACCTGCGGACGAGGGCGGGCCGCAGCGGCGAGCTGGTCACGCAGGCCGTTGCGGCCCGTGCGGCCGGCCGCCCAGGCGGCGGCCGCCGCGAGCAGCGGTGCCAGGTAGAACGCCGGGATCTGGGCCTGCACGCTGGTCATCGGCCACTCGCCGATCCACCACCGGCCACGGCCGAAAATGGCGGCGAGGTCGAGCAGGACCAGCAGCGGGAACCACCACCGCAGCGGTGAGCGCCTGAGTTCGGTCCGGTACCCGATCACCGGCCGGCCCCCAGCACGCTGATGTACCCGCGCTCGAGGGCGGTGTCGCCCTGGGTCCCGGGGGACGCCAGCGCGGTCATCTCGGCGGGGGTGCCGCGGAACACGAACCGGCCCGCGGCCATGACGGCGACCTCCCGGCAGACCGCGGACACGTCCTCCACCAGGTGGGTGCTCAGCACGACGGCGGTGTCCTCGGCCAGTGACCTGATCAGCTCCCTGAACTCCAGGCGCTGGGCCGGGTCGAGTCCGACGGTGGGTTCGTCCAGCAGCACCAGGCGGGGCGAACCGACCAGGGCCGAGGCGATCCCGGCGCGCCGGAGCATGCCGCCGGACAGCGCCTTCATCCGCTCGTTCCGGCGGTCGGCGAGCCCGACCTGCTCGATCACCCGGAGGGAGTCCCGGTGCACCTGCCGGGCGGGCACCTCGCGCAGCCAGGCGCAGTAGGCGACGAAGTCGTGCACCGTGAACCCCGGGTGGTGGCCGAAGTCCTGCGGCAGGAACCCGATCTCCCGGCGGGCACGGCGTGCCGACCGCTCGGAGGTGATGCGGCGCCCGAGGATCTCGAGGGACCCGGCGCCGGGCGGTGCGATCGTCGCCAACGTCCGCAGCAGCGTGGTCTTCCCCGCCCCGTTGGGCCCGAGCAGCCCGAACGCCCCCACCCCGAGATCAAGGTCCAGGCCTTCGATGACCGTTCTTGCCCCGTACCCCTGGGTCAGGCCGGTGACGCGGACAACAGGATCCATCTCACTTCCCAGTGCCGGGTGGTGGGTGCGGTGCCGGTGCCGGCAACGGCCGTGGCCGAACCACCGATGCTACGACCTGACCGACCGTCGGGCAGGGTGTACGGGAAACCCTCGCCGGACCGGACACGACGGCCGTGTGCGACTGCTGGACCGGTGGTGACGGGCGGTGTCACACTGCTGGTGTCACAGTGCTGCTGCATCACGCTCCGAGGACCCACCCATGACGGCTACACCCCCGGCCACGCCGCCGCACCTCACCGTGGACGAGCTCGCGGCCAGGGCCGGGGTGACGGTGCGGACGTTGCGGTTCTACAGCGCGAAGGGGCTGCTGCCGCCGCCGGAGCTGGGGCCGCGGCGGGTCGGGCAGTACGGGCCGGAGCACCTGGGGCGGCTGGAGCTGATCGAGGAGCTCCAGCGGCAGGGCCTGACGCTGGCCGCGATCGAACGCTACCTGGCGCAACTGCCCGAGGACATCAGCTCGTTGGACCTGGCCATCCACCGCGCGCTGGTGGCGTCCTGGACCCCGGAGGCGGCCGAGGAGGCCACCCGGGCGCAGGTCGAGCGGCGGGCCGGACGGGCGCTCACCGACGCCGACCTGGACCGGCTGACCGCGATGGGGGCGCTGCACCGCACCGCGGACCCGGAGGCGTTCAAGGTCGACCCCGGACTGCTGCCGCTGGGTGTGCGGGTGCTGGACGTGCCGATCCCGCTGGAGACGCTGGTGGCGGCGCGGGCGGTGGTGCGGTTGCACAGCCGTGCGACCGCGCACGACCTGCAGCGGCTGTTCCGCGAGACGGTGTGGAAGCCGTACCGGGAGAGCGATCCGCCGGCGGAGGAGCTGGAGCGGATGAAGGAACTCACCGACCGGATCCAGCCGATGGTGGTGCAGGCCCTGGTGACCGCCTTCCAGCGCTCGCTCGCGGAGGAACTGGCGGCCCGGCGCACCACGGACTGAGCCGGCGCCACCTCAGGAGGCACCCGCAGGGGCGCGGGGAACTGCGCGCGACGGCAGGCCAGCCAGCTGCCACCCGAGCACCGACCCCGGCGGGCGGACAGCGGGGGTCGGTGTTCGCGCAGTTCCCCGCGCCCCTGAAGAACAACCCCCCAGGAGCGGAGACCGGTCAGTCGGTGAAGGTGCGGCCCTCGGTGGACATCCGGTCGAGGAGGGCGGGGGGCTGGAAGCGGTCGCCGTAGGTGGTGGCGAGTTCGCGGGCGCGGGCGGTGAAGCCGGGGACGCCGCCGGGGTAGCCGTTGATGTACTGGAGGACGCCGCCGGTCCAGGCCGGGAAGCCGATGCCGAGGATGGAGCCGATGTTGGCGTCGGCGACCGAGGTGAGGACGGACTCCTCCAGGCACCGCACGGAGTCCAGCGCCTCGGCGAAGAGCATCCGCTCCTTCATGTCCTCGAACGGGATCTCCGCGCCCGGCCGGGTGAAGTGCTCCCGCAGCCCCGGCCACAGCCGGGTGCGCCGTCCGTCCTGGTAGTCGTAGAAGCCCGCGCCGCCGCTGCGGCCGGGCCGCTCGAACTCGTCCAGCATCCGGTCCATCACCACGTCGGCCGGGTGCGCCGTCCAGCTGCCGCCGTCCTCCTCGATCGCCCGGCGGGCCTCGTTGCGGATCTTGCGGGGCAGGGTGAGGGTGAGCTCGTCGAGCAGCGAGAGCACCTTGGCCGGGTAGCCCGCCTGGGCGGCCGCCTGCTCGACGGAGACCGGGTCGAGGCCCTCGGCGACCATCGCCACGCCCTCGTTGATGAACTGCCCGATCACCCGGGAGGTGAAGAACCCGCGCGAGTCGTTGACCACGATCGGCGTCTTGTTGATCTGGCGGACCAGGTCGAAGGCGTGGGCCAGCGCCTCGTCCCCGGTCTGCGGGCCGCGGATGATCTCCACCAGCGGCATCTTGTCGACCGGCGAGAAGAAGTGCAGGCCGATGAAGTCGGCGGTGCGGGTGACGCCCTCGGCGAGCAGGCCGATCGGCAGGGTGGAGGTGTTGGAGCAGAGCAGCGCGTCCGGCGCGACGACCTCCTGCACCTCCTGGAAGACCTTGTGCTTGAGCTCCGGGTTCTCGAAGACCGCCTCGATCACGGTGTCGCAGCCGGCCAGGTCGGCGGCGTCCGCGGTCGGGGTGATCCGGGCGAGCAGGGCGTCGCGCTGCTCCGGGGTGGTGCGGCCGCGGGCCACCGCCTTGTCCAGCAGGCCCGCGGAGTAGGCCTTCCCGCGCTCGGCCGCCTCCACCGAGACGTCCTTGAGCAGCACCTCGATGCCGGCCCGCGCACAGGAGTAGGCGATGCCGGCGCCCATCATGCCGGCGCCGAGCACGGCCACCCGGCGGGCCGTACGGGGCTCGAAGCCCTTGGGCCGGCCGGCGCCGGAGTTGACGGCCTGCATGTCGAAGAAGAACGCCTGGATCATGTTCTTGGAGATCTGCCCGCAGGCCAGCTCGGTGAAGTACCGGGCCTCGATCTCCATCGCGGTGTCGACGTCGACCTGGCTGCTCTCCACCGCCGCGGCCAGGATGTTGCGCGGGGCCGGGTAGTCGGCGCCGGCCAGCTGCTTGCGCAGGTTGGCCGGGAAGGCCGGCAGGTTGGCGGCGAAGGCCGGGTTGCTCGGGGTGCCGCCGGGGATCTTGTACCCCTTGACGTCCCAGGGCTGGACCGCCTCCGGGTGGGCGTCCACGAAGGCGCGCGCCTTGGCGAGCATCTCCTCGGGGGTGGCGGCCAGTTCGTGCACCAGACCGGCTTCCAAGGCCTGCGCCGGACGGTACTGGCGGCCCTGCAGCAGCACCTTGAGCAGGGCGTCGGTGATGCCCATCAGCCGGACGGTGCGCACCACACCGCCGCCGCCGGGCAGCAGGCCGAGGGTGACCTCGGGCAGTCCGATCTTGCTGCCGGGGGCCTCCAGGGCGATCCGGTGGTGGCAGGCGAGCGCGATCTCCAGGCCGCCGCCGAGCGCCGCGCCGTTGATCGCGGCGACCACGGGCCGGCCCAGGGTCTCCAGGCCGCGCAGGGCGCGCTTGATCCGCATCGAGTTGGCGAACACCTGGTCGGCGTGCTCGGGCCGGGCGGCGGAGATCAGCCGCAGGTCGCCACCGGCGAAGAAGGTCTTCTTGGCCGAGGTGACGATCACCCCGCGCAAGCCTTCGGTCGCCTTCAGCCGCTCGACCGTCGCCTCCAGGGCGTCGGTGAAGGCCGCGTTCATGGTGTTGGCGGACTGGGCCGGGTCGTCCAGGACGAGGGTGACCACGCCGTCCTGGTCCTGCTCCCAGCGGATGGCAGTCGTGTTGCTCATGAGGTGGAGGTCTCCCGGAGTCAGATGCGCTCGATGACGGTGGCGACGCCCATGCCGCCGCCGACGCAGAGGGTGGCCAGGCCGTAGCGCAGGTCGCGGCGCTCCAGCTCGTCGATCAGGGTGCCGATCAGCATCGCGCCGGTCGCGCCGAGCGGGTGGCCGAGGGCGATCGCGCCGCCGTTGACGTTCACCTGGTCGTGGCGGAAGCCGAGTTCGCGGATGAACCGGAGCGCCACCGCGGCGAAGGCCTCGTTGATCTCGACCAGGTCGATGTCGGCGGCGGTCAGGCCGGCCTTGGCCAGCGCCTTGCGGGTGGCGGGGGCCGGGCCGGTGAGCATGATGGTGGGCTCGGAGCCGGAGACGGCGGCCGAGACGATCCGGGCCCGGGGGCGCAGCCCGTACCGCTCGCCGATCTCGCGGGAGCCGATCGCGACCAGGGCCGCGCCGTCCACGATGCCGGAGGAGTTGCCGGCGTGGTGGACGTGGTCGATGGACTCGACCCAGTGGTACTTCTGCAGCGCGACCGCGTCGAAGCCGCCGGCCTCGCCGATGGCGGCGAAGGAGGGCTTGAGGCCGGCCAGGGTCTCCACCGTCGTGCCGGGACGGATGAACTCGTCGCGGTCCAGCACCACCAGGCCGTTGCGGTCCTTGACCGGGATCACCGAGCGGTCGAAGTGGCCGTCGGCCTGGGCCTTGGCGGCGCGGGCCTGGGACTCGGCGGCGAAGGCGTCCACGTCGGTGCGGGACAGCCCTTCGAGGGTGGCGATCAGGTCGGCGCCGATGCCCTGCGGGACGAACCCGGTCTCGAAGCTGGTCATCGGGTCCATCGCCCAGGCGCCGCCGTCGGAGCCCATCTTGACCCGGGACATCGATTCGACGCCGCCGGCCAGGATGAGGTCCTCCCAGCCCGAACGGACCTTGGCGGCGGCCAGGTTGACGGCCTCCAGGCCGGACGCGCAGAAGCGGTTCTCCTGGACGCCGGCCACGGTGTCCGGCAGGCCGGCCGCGATGGCGGCGATCCGGGCGATGTCGGAGCCCTGGTCGCCGATCGGGCTGACCACGCCGAGCACGATGTCGTCGATCGCGGCCGGGTCCAACGAGGGGAACCGGGCCCGGAGTTCGTGGATCAGGCCGACCACCAGGTCGATCGGCTTGGTGCCGTGCAGCGAGCCGTTGGCCTTGCCTCGGCCGCGTGGGGTGCGGACAGCGTCGTAGACGTACGCTTCGGTGGTCACGGTGGGTGCCTTTCCGGGAAGTGGTCAGCCGAGGAGGGAGCGGCCGATGATCTCTTTCATGATCTCGGTGGCGCCGCCGTAGATGGTCTGGATCCGCCCGTCGGTGAACGCCCGGGCGACCGGGAACTCGCTCATGTAGCCGTAGCCCCCGTGCAGTTGGAGGCAGCGGTCGGCGGTGCGCTTCTGCAGTTCGGTCGCCCACCACTTGGCCATCGAGGCGTCCACCGGGGTGAGCGCGTAGCGGTTGTGCTCGGTGATGCAGCGGTCGACGAAGGTGCGGGTCACGGCGCACTCGGTGGCCAGCTCGGCGATCTCGAAGCGGACGTGCTGGAGCTTGGCCAGCGGCCGGCCGAAGGCGGTGCGCTGCTTGACGTACTCGGTGGTGAGCTCGACCAGGTGCTCGGCCCCGGCGATCGCGGCGACCGCGATCGCCAGCCGCTCCTGGGCGAGGTTGCGCATCAGGTGGAGGAAGCCCTGGTGCTCCTCGCCGATCAGGTTCTCCTTGGGGACCCGGACGTCGGTGAAGAACAGCTCGGCGGTGTCCTGGGACTTCTGGCCGATCTTGTCGAGGTTGCGGCCGCGCTCGAAGCCGGCCGCCCCGCGCTCGACCGCCAGCAGGCTGAGGCCGTGCGCGCCGCCCTCCGGGGTGGTGCGGGCGACCACGATCACCAGGTCGGACAGGATGCCGTTGGAGATGAAGGTCTTGCTGCCGTTGAGCAGGTAGTGGTCGCCCCGGTCGACCGCCGTGGTCCGGACGGCCTGCAGGTCGGAGCCGGTGCCGGGTTCGGTCATCGCGATCGCGGTGATCAGCTCGCCGCTGCAGAAGCCCGGCAGCCAGCGCCGCTTCTGCTCCTCGGTGGTGAGCCCGGTGAGGTACGGGCCGATGATGTCGTTGTGCAGGCCGAGCGCCAGGCCGCTGACCCCGGCCCGGGTGAACTCCTCGGCCAGCACGGCCGGGTAGCGGAAGTCGGGGTCGCCGCCACCGCCGTACTCCTCCGGGACGGCCATCCCGAGCAGGCCCTGCCGGCCGGCCGCCAGCCAGGCGCTGCGGTCGACGATGCCGGCCTGCTCCCAGCGGTCGTAGTGCGGCAGCACCTCCTTGGCGAGGAAGGCCTTCACGGTCTCCCGGAACGCCTCGTGCTCCACGGCGTACAGCTCTCGTCGCACCTCGGTCGGTCCTCTCAGCCAGCGGTCTCGGGGGCGGTCTCGGGGGCGGGCATCGGTACCTGCCAGTCCGCGGCCACCTCGGCGGTGTGCTCGCCCGGACGGCTGGGCGGGCGGCGCAGCGTGCCGGGGGTCGCGGAGAAGCGCGGGGCGGGCGCGGGCTGGGTGATGCCCTGGTGGGTGGTGTACGTGGCGCGGGCCGCCAGGTGCGGGTGCTCGGCGGCCTGCCGGAGCGTGAGGACCGGCGCCACGCAGGCGTCCGTGCCCTCGAAGACGGCGGTCCACTCGGCCTGGGTGCGCTCGGCGAAGCGCTCGGCGATCCGGGTGCGCAGCTCGGGCCAGCGGGCCGGGTCGTACTGGGCGGGGGCGTCCGGGCCGAGCTCCAGCAGGGCGGCGAACTCGGCGTAGAACTGCGGCTCCAGGGCCCCGACGGCCATGTGGCGGCCGTCGGCGGTGCGGTAGGTGTCGTACCAGGGGGCGCCGCCGTCCAGCAGGTTGACGCCGCGCCGGTCCTGCCACTGGCCGGCGGCGAGCAGGCCCCAGAGGATCGAGGTGAGGTGGGCGGTGCCGTCCACGATGGCGGCGTCGACCACCTGGCCCTGGCCGGTGCGCTCGGCGTGGCGCAGGGCGGCGAGCAGGCCGACCACCAGGTAGAGCGAGCCGCCCGCGTAGTCGCCGAGCAGGTTGGCCGGGACGGCGGGCGGGCCGTCGGGCGGGCCGATCAGGCCGAGGGCGCCGGTGGTGGCGGTGTAGCCGATGTCGTGGCCGGCCCGGGCGGCCAGCGGGCCGCTCTGGCCCCAGCCCGTCATCCGGCCGTAGACCAGGGCGGGGTTGCGGGCCAGGCAGGCCTCGGGGCCGACGCCGAGCCGCTCGGCGACGCCGGGGCGGTAGCCCTCGATCAGCAGGTCGGCCCGGGCGGCCAGGTCGAGCACCAGGCCGGGGCCGGTCGGGCTCTTCAGGTCGACCAGCACCGAGCGCTTGTTGCGGTTGGTGAGGTCGAAGGCCGGGTCGGGCCCGATCGGGGGCGGGCCCGGGCGGTCCACCCGGACCACGTCGGCGCCCAGGTCGGCGAGGAGCATGGCGGCGAACGGGCCGGGCCCGATCCCGGCCAGCTCCAGCACCCGCAGGCCGGCCAGCGGGCCCGGGGAGCCCGCTGCGGCGGCGGTGGTGGTCGCGGCCATCGTTCGGCCTCCCGGGTCCGGCGCCGGGGCGCGGTGGGACGGGTCGGGGTTGGACGGGTCGGGGTTGGACGGGTCGGGGTGCGGCAGGTTTGACAGTGAAGCTGTCACAGTCGTGATGATAGGCAGTTGACCCGCCGGTAACAAGGGTCGCACCCCCGCCACCGGACCCTCCGTGCGAACCGCGCCGGGCGGGCGGATTCCGAGGCGGACGCCGGCGCCGAGCGGCGCACCCGCGAACCGGCCCGGACGGCCCTCCGGACGGCTTTCCCGGGCCGGCTACCGGCGGGTAGAGTGCGCCGTCCGACCCGTCCGACGGGTGAACCCGACGACACGGACCGGTGAACGCATGGCAGCCTGGACCCGCCCCGCGCTCTGGTGGCGCCTGGCCGTCGTGCTCTCCGCCGGGCTCGGGCTGATCCTCGGCAACAGCTCGCTGGTGTACTTCACCACCGAGAGCAACGTGATCGTGCTCGGTTACTTCGCCTCGGCGGTGTACTGGATGGTCCGGCGCGGCACCACGGACGCCCCGGCGCCGCGGCTGCGCGGCGCCGTCACGCTGTACATCACCATCACCGGGCTGGTCGCCCACATCCTGCTCAACCACGGCGCCGACCCGCTGCCGGGCCTCGGCCCCGGCCCCGACCGGCTGCAGAACTGGTCGAGCTTCCTGCTGCACTACACCACCCCGCTGATGGTGCTGGCGGACTGGCTCTGCCTCAAGCCGCGCAACGCCTCGCGCTGGCGCGACCTGCCGCTCTGGCTGGCCTTCCCGCTCGGCTACGCGGTGGTCACCGAGGTCCGGGCCGCGCTGTTCCCCTCGTTCCCGCTCAAGTACCCGTACTTCTTCCTCGACCCGACCACCGAGGGCCACGCCTGGGTGGCCGGCCAGATCGCCCGGCTGACCGTCGAGTTCGTCCTGCTCGGCGCCCTCGTCATCGCCCTCGACCGCCTCGGCACCCTGGCCCGCCAGCGGCTCCGCCGCACCACCACCCCGCCACCCACGACCCCCACCGAGAGCCCCGCACCCACCACGGACACCACGGCCCGCCGGTAGCCGGGACGGCTTCAGACCGGCGGTGGGGTCACCTGGCAGACGGCCACGAGTTCGAGGCGAGGAACGACGAAGTAGGCGAAGAGGCCCCCGGCCACGTCGACGTACCGCATCGGCTCCCCGCTGCCCTCGAACGTCGTTCCGTCGAGGTACAGCGCCTCCGCGGCGCGGACCAGCTCGTCCGCCTTGCGCCCCACCGCCGCGCGGAACTCCTCGGGTGCACCGCCGGCGACCTGCTCCTCGTCGGGCAGGTACTCCCAGCTCCAGGTCACCCGTTCACCGCCGCGTAGGCGGATCGGTAGAGCTCCGCCACCGCCAAGGCGTGGACGCGGCACTCCCCCGCCGTCCCGGCGTGGTTGGCGAGGTAGTTCGCCCGGTGGTACGCCTTCGCCGTGTCCGGGAGCCGCTCGATCTCCACGACGGCGGCCCAGTGGGCGACGAAGGCGCGGATCGGGTTGACGCTGCCCTGCTCGATGGCCTCCGCCATGGCCCTGGTCTGCCCGTCCACCATCTCCGTGAGCCGGTCCGCGGCGACGACCGCGAGCGCGGCCTTGAGCGCGGCCGGGTTCTTCGCGGGCCGGGGAATGAGCGGGGTTCCCTCGTGCACGGGCCGGCTCATGGTGGCGCTCCTCTCTCCGCTGAGAGGCTACTCGCCCGCGGTGGTGCCGGCCGTCCAGGTGGCGAAGGCGGTGTGGAAGTCGGGGAAGGTCTTGCGGACGCAGGCCGGGTCGTCGAAGGTGATGCCCGGGGTGCGCAGGCCGGTGACCGCGAAGGACATCACGATCCGGTGGTCGCCGTGGGTCTCGATCTCGGCGGGGGACGGGGTGCCTGGGCGGATCTCGATCCAGTCGCGGCCGGTGGAGACGTCGATGCCCAGGCGCCGGAGGTTCTGCGCGCAGGCCTCCAGCCGGTCGCACTCCTTGATCCGGGTGTTGTAGACGTCCTCGATCCGCACCGGACCGTCCGCGAACGGGGCGATCGCGGCCAGCGTCGGCATGGTGTCGGAGATGTCCCGCATGGCGACGGTGAGGCCGGCCAGCCGGCCGCCGGGGGCGCCGGCCACGGTGACCCGGTCGGTGCCGAGCTCGACCCGGGCGCCCATCCGCTCCAGCACCTCGACGAACCGCAGGTCGCCCTGGAGCGCCCCGGCGCCGAGGCCCGGCACGGTGACCTCGCGGCCGGTCAGCGCCGCAGCCGCGAAGAAGTAGCTGGCGGTGGAGGCGTCCGGCTCCACCGGGTACTCGGTGGCCCGGTAGCCGCCCGGCGGCACCGAGAAGACGTTGCCCTCCCGCTCGACCCGCACGCCGAAGCTGCGCATCATCGCCAGCGTGATCTCCACGTACGGGGCGGACACCAGGTCGGTGACGGTGATCCGCAGCCCCTGCTCGGTCAGCGGACCGAGCAGCAGCAGCGCGGTCAGGTACTGCGAGGACAGCCCGGCGTCCAGGGTGACCTCGCCGCCGCGGACCCCGCGGGCGGCGATCCGCAGCGGGTGGTGGCCCTCCCGGTCCTCGTGCCGCAGGTCGACGCCGAGCGCGCGCAGCGCCTCGGTGAGCGGGGCCAGCGGGCGGCGGCGCATCTGCGCGGAGGCGTCGAACCGGAAGTCGCCGCGGCCTGCCGCGGCCAGGGTGGGCAGGAAGCGCGCGGTGGTGGCGCCGTCCCGGCAGTAGACGTCGGCGTCGTGGGCGGGGCCCTGCGGGCGGCCCTCGATCCGCCAGGCGCGCTCTCCCCGCTCGACCGTGTAGCCGAGCTTGCCGAGGCCCTCCGCGAACCCCTCGGTGTCGTCCGAGGCCAGCGGCCACAGCAGGGTGGTGGTGCCCTCGGCCGCGGCGGCCAGGAACAGGGCCCGGGCCGTCACCGACTTGGAACCGGGGATCTCGACGGTGGTCACGCTCTCTCCAGGGGTCTCGGGCCACGGGGGGTTCGCCCTGCTGATGATCGCCCCTATCCTGCCCGCCGGGCCCGCGACCGCGCCCGAGAGTGTCACCTGCTGGACGCCGTCAGGCGCTGCGCCGGACCTCCTGGGCGAGCACCGGGTGGGCGAACGGGAGTCCGGCCGCGTACCGGGCCAGCTCGTCGACCGCGGCGGCGGCCATCCGGTGCAGCTCGCCGCCGAGCGAGCCGGCGATGTGCGGGGTGAGCAGCACGTTCTCCAGCTCGTAGAGCGGGGAGTCGGCGGGCAGCACCTCGGGGACGGTCACGTCCAGCACCGCGTCCAGGCGCCCGGAGACCAGCTCGGCCGTCAGCGCCTCCTGGTCGACCAGCGAGCCGCGCGAGGTGTTGACCAGGGTCGCCCCGGCCCGCATCAGGCCGAGCCGGCGGCGGTCCAGCAGGTGCCGGGTGGCGGGGAGTTCGGGGGCGTGCACGCTCACCACGTCGGCGGCGGCGCACAGTTCGTCCAGCGGGACGGCCCGGGCGCCGAGCCGGGCGGCCTCGGCCCGGTCCACGTACGGGTCGTGCAGCAGCAGGTCCAGGTCGTGCGGGCGCAGCAGTTCGAGCACCCGGCGGCCGATCCGGGAGGCGCCGACGATGCCGACCGTGCGCCGGTAGTTGCCGACCTCCCGGTAGGCGGCCTGCCAGTCGTACGGGGCGCGCCGGCGGCGGTAGTCGGCGCTGAGGCGCAGCAGTTGCTTGTTGGCGGCGAGCACGGCGGCCACGGTGTACTCGGCCACCGGCAGGGCGTTGGCCCAGGCCGCCGAGGTGACCTGGATGCCGCGCTCCCAGCAGGCCTCGGTGACGTGGTGCTTGACCGAGCCGGCGGCGTGCACGACGGCGCGCAGCCGGGGCGCCGCGGCGAGCACCGCCTCGTCCAGCGGCGGGCAGCCCCAGCAGCTGAGCAGCACCTCGGTCTCGCGCAGCGCGGCGGCCGCGGCGGGGGTGCGGAAGTCGTCCACCACCAGCGTCGGGTCGAGGTCGGCGAGGGCGGTGAGGCGGGCCAGGCTCTCGGTGTCCAGCAGGCGGGCGGCGAGGCCCGGTTCCATGGCGAGCAGGACGCGCGGGCGGCGGGTCACGGGGGTCTCCGGATCGGCTTCCAGGGGGGCGGTCGATGGGTCGTGAAGGGTGGCCGTGCGGCGTACGTCGGTGGTCACTTGACGCTCCCCGCGGTCAGTCCGGCCTTCCAGTGGCGCTGGAGCACGACGAACGCCGCCACCAGGGGCACCACCGCGAGCAGCGAGCCGGTGACGACCAGCGGGTAGTACTCGGGGAAGGCGTGGGTCTGGGCGTTCCAGGCGTACAGGCCGAGGCTGACCGGGAAGAGCCGGTTGTCGGAGAGCATCACCAGCGGCAGGAAGAAGTTGTTCCAGATCGCGGTGAACTGGAACAGGAACACCGTCACGAAGCCCGGCATCACCATCCGCAGCCCGATCGACCGGAAGGTGCGCAGCTCGCCGGCGCCGTCCACGCGGGCCGCCTCCAGCACCTCGCCGGGCAGGTAGCCGGCGCAGAACACCCGGGCCAGGTAGACGCCGAACGGGTTGACCAGGGAAGGCAGGAAGACCGACCAGAAGGTGTTCACCAGGCCGAGCTGCGAGGCCAGCAGGTACATCGGCAGGGCCAGCGCGGTGCCGGGGACCAGCACGCCGAGCAGCACCAGGCCGAACAGCTTCTCCTTGCCGGGGAAGGCGTACACGTGGAAGGCGTAGCCGGCGCAGACACAGACCAGGGCGCACAACAGCGCGCCGAACCCGGCGTACAGCAGGGAGTTGAGGTACCAGCGGAAGTAGATGCCGTCGCCGGTGGTGGCCAGGGCGTGCAGGTTGGCGCCGAGGTGCCAGCGGGACGGGGTGAGGGCGGCGCCGCCGAGCAGGTCGCCGGTGTTCTTGGCGGCGGCGGTGAGCAGCCAGCCGAGCGGCAGCAGGGTGTACGCGGTGGCCAGCAGCAGGGCGCCGTTGACCGCGGTGCGGGACAGCGTCCGGGGCCGGCGGGCGGGCGGCGCCGGCACGGTGGCGCGGGCGGTCCGGCGCGGCGGGGCGAGCAGGGTCATGCGGGGGCCTCCGATCGGCGGGCGCCGCGGGTGCGGCCGGCCCGGCCTGCCCGGGTGACGGCGTAGGAGAGCGCGGCGGCGGCGACGGCGAGCAGCACCGAGGCGGCGGCGGCCAGGCCGTAGTCGCCGCGTTCGAAGGCGGCGGTGTAGGCGTACATGTTGGGGGTCCAGGTGGAGAGCACGCCGGGGGCGGCGCCGTGCAGGATCATCGGCTCGGTGAAGAGTTGCAGCGAGCCGATCACGGTGAACAGGCCGACCATCGCGATCGAGCCGCGCACCAGCGGGACCTTGACGCTCCAGGCGGTGCGCAGGGCGCCGGCACCGTCGACCACGGCCGCCTCCAGCACCTCGCGCGGGACGGCCTGGAGCGCGGCGTAGAAGATCACCATGTTGTAGCCGGTCCACTCCCAGAGCGCGACGTTGACCACGGCGGGCAGCGGGTGGCCGAGCGGATCGGGTTGCAGGGAGAGCGAGTCGAGGGCGTCCAGCACCGGGCTGATGCCGGGCGTGTACAGGTACATCCAGACCAGCGCGGCGATGATGCCGGGCACGGCGTGCGGCAGGAACAGCGCCAGCTGGAAGAACCGCCTGGCCCGGGCCAGCCCGGAGTCCAGCAGCAGGGCCAGCAGCAGCGACAGGCCGACCATCAGCGGGATGTAGAGCAGGCAGTACTCGGCGGTGGTCAGGAAGCCGGCCCGGAACGCCCGGTCGCCGAGCGCGCGGGTGTAGTTGCCGAGACCGGTGAAGACCTGGGTGGCGCCGCCGAAGCCGAGGCCGGAGCGGTGCTCGGTGAACAGGCTGAGCCGGACGGCGTACCCGATCGGGATCAGCGTGCAGGCGGTGAACAGCAGCAGGAACGGGGCGAGCAGGACGGCGGGCGCCCGGTGGGCGGCCGCCCGCCGCCGGGGGCGGGTGGCCGGCGCGGCCGGGGCGCGGGTGGCCTGCGTGGGGGGCGCGGCCGCGGGGCGGGTCGCCGGGGGGCGGGCGGCCGGCGCGGGGCCGGTCATCACCCGGCCACCTTGAGGCCGCGGTTCTTCAGCTCGGTGAGGGTGGCCTGCTGGGCGGTGGCCAGGCTCTGCGGGACGGAGCCGCCGCCCTGCGCGGCGAGCGCGCCGAAGGAGTCCTTGAGCGCCCCGTTGGTGGCGCCCATGACGGGGCCCCAGGTCCAGTCCGGCTTGATCGACTTCGCGGCGTCGGCGTAGACCGCGTAGACGTCCTGGCCGCCGTAGAAGTCGGTCTTGAAGGCCGCCTTGGCGACCGGCACCAGCTCCGGGGCCGCCGGGTAGACGGAGGAGGTGCCGGAGGCGATCCGGGCCTGGATGCCCTCGGGGGTGGTGGTGGCCCAGCGGGCGAACTCGACCGCGGCCTTGGCCTTCCTGCTGTCCTTGGAGACCGCGAAGGTGGTGCCGCCGAGCATGCCGCTGGCGGGGTTGCCGTCCCAGGTCGGCATCGGGGCGACGGCCCACTTGCCGGCGGCGTCGGGCAGGGTGCTCTTGAGCACGCCGCCGCCCCAGGAGGCGCCGAGGTAGCCGGCGGTCTCGCCCTTCTGGAGCGAGGCGGTCCACTGCTGGCTGAAGGAGGTGTTGACCCGGATCAGGTCGTCGGTGATCAGCTGCTGCCAGTACTCGGCGGCACGCTTGCTGTCGGCGCCGTCCAGGTCGACCTTCCAGCTGTCCCCCGAGGTGCCGAACCAGTGCGCGCCGGCCTGCCAGGACATCGCCTCGAAGGTGGACGGGTCGTCGGGGAAGAAGGTGGCGATCCGGGTGGCCGGGTCGGCCTGCTTGAGCTTCTGGGCGGCGGTGCGGAACTCCTCCCAGGTCTTCGGTGCGGTGATGCCCGCCCGGTCGAAGAGGTCCTTGCGGTAGTAGAAGGCCTGGGGCGCGGCGTCCAGCGGCAGCGCCCAGGTGGCGCCGCCGAGGGTGGTCAGCTGGACGGCCTGCGGCAGGTAGCGGGCCGTCAGGTCGGTGGGGACGAGCTTGCTGATGTCCTGCACGGCGCCCTGGCTGACGAAGTCGGGCAGCTGCGGGTACTCGATGTTGAAGACGTCGGGGGCGTTGCCGGCCTTCACCGCGTTGGAGATCTTGGCGTAGCCGCCGGCGTTGCCGGAGGGGATCTCCTCGAAGGTGACCTGGATGTCGGGGTGGGAGGCGTTGAAGGCGGCCACCACGTCCTTGGTGCCCTTGGCCCAGCCCCAGAAGGTGAGCACGACCGGACGGCCGTCGGCGGCCCCGGCGGCCGCGCCGTCCTGGGCGTCGCTGCCGCAGGCGGTGAGCAGGGTGGCGCCGAGCGCCGCCGCGGTGGCGGCGGCGGCGAGGCGGAGGGCTCTGCGGCGGGGGAGGGCGGTCGAGGGCATGGCACGGCTCCAGGTGGGGGGATCGCAGTCGCGGGGTGGTTCCTCGAGCCCGGTCGGGGGTGCTGGTCGGGCGAGGTTGACCGCCATCCTGCGACCGCTTCGGATCGGAGTCAAGAGATTCGGATCAAATGATCTCAAGTGATCAGCGCGTTGGGGTCTACTACCCAGAGCAGCAGGGAAATCCCGCCCCTTCCGGGCGATCGGATCAGATCATTCGATCCGATCCGCCTTGACGGATGATCGGCGGCTCCCTAGATTCGGCCGGAACCGCCTGCGGAAGGACACCGCCCGTGCCCCAGCGCCCAGCACTGCCCCACCTGCCGCCGGAGGACCGCGAACGGAGTCCGTACACCGGCTGGACCAGGGCGCACTGGGAGGCGGCGGCCGACCGGATGCTCGCCGCCGTCGACCCGTACCGCAGCCCCGGGCGGGCGCTGATCGACCTGCCGGGCCCGCGGCCGAGCTGGTCCGGCCCGCGCTCGGACGGGCTGGAGGGCTTCGCCCGGACCTTCCTGCTGGCCGCCCTTCGGGTCGCCGGAGCCGGCGGCGCCGACCCGCACGGGCTGCTGGAGCGCTACGCGGACGGCCTGGCCGCCGGCACCCGCTCCCCCACCCGGGAACGGGACCTGGCCGACGGCGACCGGGAGTCCTGGCCGCTGATCACCGACCGGGGCCAGGCCATGGTCGAGGCCGCCACCATCGCCAACGCGCTGCGGATCACCCGCCCCTGGCTCTGGGACCGGCTCCCCGAACCGGTGCGCGAGCGGGTCGGCGACTGGCTCGCCGGCGCCCTGCACCGCACGCCCAACGACAACAACTGGGTGCTGTTCCCGGTCGCCGTCGGCGGCTTCCTGGCCGAGGCCGGCCGGCACACCGAGGCGGCCGGCGCCGCCGTCGAACGCGGGCTGGCCGCGATCGACCGCTGGTACCTCGGCGACGGCTGGTACACCGACGGCCGCCCCCGGGCCTTCGACCACTACAACGGCTGGGCGCTGCACCTCTACCCGGTGCTGCACGCCCATCTGGCCCGCGACCCGGCCCTGCTGGCCCGCCACGGCGACCGGCTGGCCGCCCACCTCGCCGACCAGGCGCGGCTGTTCGGCGCCGACGGCGCCCCGGTCCACCAGGGCCGCTCGCTCAGCTACCGGTTCGCCGCGGCCGCCCCGCTCTGGGCCGGCGCGCTGACCGGCCGCACCCCACTGAGCCCCGGCACCACCCGGCGGCTGGCCTCCGGCGCCCTGCGCTACTTCCTCGACCGGGGCGCGCTCGGCCCGGACGGCCTGCTCGAACTCGGTTGGCACGGCCCGTACCCGCCACTGGTCCAGCCGTACTCCGGCCCCGCGTCCCCGTACTGGGCGGCCAGCGGTTTCCTCGGCCTGCTGCTGCCCGCCGACCACCCGGTCTGGACCGCCGTCGAGCAGCCCGGACCGGCCGAGACCGCGGACGCGGTCCGGGCCGTCCGCGGCCCCGGCTGGCTGATCCAGTCCACCGCCGCCGACGGCCTGGTGCGGCTGCACAACCACGGCAGCGACGACCAGCCGGCCGACCGGGTCGACCCCGACGACCCGCTGTACGCCGCGTTCGCCCACTCGACCGCCACCGGGCCGACCGTCGGCGGCCCCGACAACCGGTTCGCCCTGCTGGTCGCCGGCGCCGCCACCGAGCGCGGCCGGATCACCCCGCTGGGCACCGGCACCGGCTGGGCCGCCTCCGCCCACCGGCCCCGGGCCGGTGGCACCGACCTGCCCGGCGCCACCGTCACCTCCGTCACCCTGGCGCACGGCGCCGAGGAGGTACGGGCCCACCTGGTCACCGGCGCCCCCGCCGGGTCGGTGGCTTGGCAGGGCGGCTGGCCGGTGGCCGGCGCCGAGGTCCGGACCCACCGGCAGGACCCCTCCGACGCCCCGGCGCGGGCCGCCGCCGGACCGCCGGTCGCCCGTGCCCAGGCCGACCAGGCGCTGGCCACCGAGCTCCAGGGGGTGCACGGCTTCACCGCCGCCGCGGTCGAACAGCCGCCGGGCGGTACCGCGTTCGGCCCGCGGGCGGCCGTTCCGGTGCTGACCGGCGCCGTCGGGGACGGCCCGGCGCTGTTCGTCTGCACGGCCCGACTGACCGGACTGGTGCCGCCCCCACCGCCGTTCGGCGCTCTGTACCTCCGGGTGGCGACCGACGGGGACGGCGCCCGGCTCGACGTCACCTGGCCGGACGGCACCGGGCACCAGGTGCTGCTGCGGCCGGGCGAGGTCACGGTCACGGGCACCGCGCCGGCCACCGCCCGGCGCGGCTGAGGGCGGCCGCCGTGCCGATCGCCCTCTCCACCCTCGGCCTGCCCGGCCGGCCGCTCGCCGAGGTGCTCGACCTGGCCGCCGAACACGGCTGGCAGGGACTGGAGTTGCGCTGCGCCCCCGGCGAGCCGGTGCACCCCGCGCTGGACCCGGGCGGGCGCCGGGCCGTCCGGGCCGCCTGCGCCGCCGCCGGGATCACCCCGCTGGCCGTGGCCTCCTACCTGGGCGTCGCCGCCCCCGGTCCGGACCGGCCGCTGCTGGCCGCCCTCGCCGAGCACCTACGGCTGGCCGCCGATCTCGGCGCCCCCTACCTGCGGGTCTTCCCGCGCGGCGGCGACGGCCCGGTGGCCGGGGCCGACCGGCGGGCGGTCCGGCGGCTGACGGCGGCGGCCGGGCAGGCGGCCGCGCTCGGCGTCCGGATCCTGGTCGAGACCCATGACTCGCACCGCGGCGGCCGGGACCTGGCCCGGGTGCTGGCGCAGGTCGGGCAGCCGGCCGTCGGCGCACTGTGGGACCTGCTGCACACCCGGCTGGCCGGCGAGAAGGTGCGCACCACCGCCGACTCGCTGGCGCCGTACCTGGGCTACGTGCAGGTCAAGGACGTCGCCGATGCGCACGACCTGACCCCGCTGGCGCTCGGCGCGGGCTGCCTGCCGATCACCGACTGCCTGCGCACGCTGCCGGACGGCTGCTGGGTCTCCTGGGAGTACGAGGCACCCTGGCACCCGGCGGCGGCCCCGCTGCCCGGACTGCTCGGACCGGCCGCGGACCTGCTGCGCTCCCTGCGGCCCGCCCAGCCGCCGCCCCAGCGGCCTTCCCCGCCACGGGAGTTGCCGGGCCCGCCCGGGTGAGGCGGGCCACCTGCGGGCCGCCCGCCCCGGCCACCCGCGGCCCACCGGCGATCCACGGACCCCCTGCCGGGGGGCGCCCCGGACCGAGTAGGTTGGCCCCATGGGGGAGAGCATGGACATGGACGAGGAAGAACCGGCCGGCAGCGAACGCGCCGCCGGGGGCCGCCGGGCGGTGCTGACCGGGATCGGCGTGCTCTGCGCCGCGATGCTGACCGTGGGCGGCTACGGCGCCTGGAACCTGGTCGGCGCGGTGACCGGCGGCAGCCGGGGCAGCGACCCGAACCACCGGCCGGCGCAGGCGTCCTCGTCGCTGCCGCAGGCGCCGACGCAGGCCCAGGCGGACGACGCCGCACGGGAGTTCCTCGGACGGTGGGCCGCGGGCGACCTGGCGGCCGCGGCCGGGCTCACCGACCGTCCGGACGCGGCCCTCGCGGCGCTGACGGCGTTCCGGGACCAGGTCCGGGTACGTTCGCTGGCGTTCACCCCGAGCGGGGCCGCACCCGCCCCCGCGGCGGGACAGGCCGGGGTCGGCTTCCGGGCCTCGGTCGGGTTCGCGGACACCGGCAGCATCTGGGAGTACGACGGGGCGCTGGCCGTGGCGCGCTCGGGCCAGGGGAAGCCGCTCGTGCACTGGTCGCCGACCGTGATCCATCCGCACCTCGGCCCCGGCGAGACGATCGCGCTGCAGCCGCTGCACGCGGCGGCCGGGCGGGTGACCGATCGCAACGGTAAGGCGCTCGAAGAGTTCCCGTCGCTCCGTCAGGTGCTGGCCGGGCTCCCGCCCGCACCCGGCGCGGGGGGCGACGACGGCAGCGCGGTGATGATCACCCATGGCCCGGGTGCGGCCGACGCCGAGCCGCTGTTCACCGTCACCGCGCCGACCGCCGCCACGGGGACGCGGCTGACCCTGGACGCCGACCTCCAGCGGGCGGCCGAGGCGGCGCTGCACGACCGGGCCGGCGGACACCCGGGCTCGCTGGTGGCGATCGACACCGGTACGGGCGGCATCCTGGCCGTCGCCAACTCCCCGGCGGAGCAGTTCAACCGGGCCTTCCTCGGGGGCATCGCGCCCGGCTCCACGATGAAGGTGATCACCGCGGCGGCCCTGCTGGAGGCCGGGCTCGACCCCGGGTCCGCGGTGCCCTGCCCCTCGACCACCAACTCCCCCCGGCTGTGGCACAACGACGAGGACGGCGACCACCTCGACAACACGCTGGCCGAGGACTTCGCCGAGTCCTGCAACACCGCCTTCATCGACCAGGGCCTGACGAAGCTGGCGCCCGGCACGCTGGCCAAGGTCGCGGCCGAGCAGTTCGGCGTGGGCCTGGTCTGGCACACCGGCGTCGAGAGCTTCGACGCGACCGTCCCGGTGCCCAAGAACTCCGACGAGCAGGCCGCCGAGTACATCGGCCAGGGCTCGATCCGGGCCAACGCGCTGACCATGGCGTCGGTGGCGGCCACCGTGCAGAGCGGCGCCTTCCACCAGCCGGTGCTGCTGGCCGGCGGGCCGACCGGCGACCGACCGGCCACCGCCGCCCGGAAGTTGCCCGCGCAGGTCGCCACCGACCTGCGCAGCATGATGGCCCGCACCGCGGCCGAGGGCACCGCCGCATCGGCGATGGCCGGGATCAGTGGTCGGGTCGGCGCCAAGACCGGCACCGCCGAGGTGGACGGCGCCCCGGCCGCCAACAGCTGGTTCATCGCCTACCGGGACAACGTGGCGGTGGCCGCCGAGATCGAGGGCGCCGGCTACGGCGCCCAGGCCGCCGGCCAGGCCGTGGCCCAGGTCCTGCGCGCGGTGCGCTGAGCCGGGGGCGGCCGGGCGCCGGCCGTCAGCCGGTGCCGCCGCAGGAGGTGCGGACCTTGAGGGTCGGCAGGAGTTCGAGGTGGTGCGCGGGCAGTGCGGTGCCCGCCCGGAGCCGGCGCAGCAGCAGGTCGAGCGCGGCGGCGCCGACCGCGCGCTTGGGCGGGGCCACGGCGGTGAGCGGCGGCGCGGCCAGGGCGGCGAACACGTCGTCGTAGCTGATCAGCGCCACGTCGTCGGGCACCCGAAGGCCGCGGACCCGCAGCAGCGGGGGCAGCTGGATCGCGTCCTGGTCGTTGTGGACCAGCACCGCGCGCACGCCCGACCCGACCGCGTCGGCGATCCGGTCGGCGACCCACTCGGGGTCGGGCGCGGCCAGCGGTGCGCCCGGGCGCTGCATGTCGACGACGGGCTGCGCCTCCAGACCGAGCAGCCGGACGGCCTCGGCGTAGCCGGTGCGCACCTGGTGGGCCGTCCAGGTGTCGCCGCGGGCGGCGAGCAGCACCGTGCGGTGGCCGAGCCCGGCCAGGTGGCGCAGGGCCAGCAGCACGCCGTGCCGGTGGTCGGAGGCGACCGCGTCGAGTTCGGCACCGGGCCCGCCGGGGGTGGCCTGGCGTTCGACCAGGACGGCCGGGACGGGGAGGTCGTCCAGCCAGTCGTGCTCCTCGGGCTGCCGGCCGGGGTGCCAGTTGGGGGTGAGCAGCAGCCCGTCCACCGCCGACTCCAGCAGCCGTTCGACCTGGGCGCGGTCGTCGCGCGCCTCGTACGGGGCGATGCCGAGCACCAGGCGGGCGCCGGCGGTGGCGGCGGCCGAGCGGGCGCCGGCGATCACCTCGTCGAAGTAGGAGCCGACGGTGGGGACCAGCATGCCGATCACCCGGTCGCGGCCCTCGGACCTGGCGTAGCCGCCGCCGCTGTCGGGGAGGGCGACGGCGCCGTGCGAGCGGTGCAGCCGGCCGGCCTCGGCCAGCGTGGCGACGTCGCGGCGGACCGTGACGGCGGGGATGCCCAGCCGGGCGGCCAGGTCGACCACCCGGACCGTGCCGAGGTCGCGGACGACCTCGAGGATGCGGGCCTGACGTTCCTGGGCCGAGATGGTCACGGCGCTCCCTCTGCTGCCGGCTCCGGCGGCCCGGGTGGCCGCGGAGGATGTCTGATCAGTTTTTATCATTCGATCGAAGTTCGATCCAAAGGTCTGACCGTATTGACTCGATCAGGTGACCGTCCTAGCTTGGGGCGACGCTCCCCCCACCGTCCTCCGGGAGTCCCCCATGCTCCTCTCCCCCGTCCTGCGGTGCACCGCCGCCCTCGCCCTGGCGGCCGCCGGGCTCGCGCTCCCCACCTCCGCGCAGGCCGCCGCCACCGACCACTACCTCGACTGCTCGGCCACCACCGGCGGCAACGGCACCGAGGCCAGCCCGTGGAACAGCCTCGCCGTCGCCGACGCCACCGTGCTCGGGCCGGGCGACCGCCTGCTGCTCAAGCGCGGCGCGACCTGCCACGGCACCCTCGCACCGAAGGGCTCCGGCGCGCCCGGCGCCCCGATCACGCTGGCGCCGTACGGCCCCGGCACCGCCCGCCCGGTGGTCGCCGGCGATCCGGCCACCGGCGAGAACGCCGCCGTGCACCTGGACGACCTGGAGCAGTGGGAGATCCGCGGGATCGAGATCACCTTCCAGGACACCGCCGCCACCAGGCGCGAGCGCAACGGCCTGCTGGTGGAGATCTCCGACCTGCCGGACGGCACCGGCAGCCACTACCTGGTGGACGACGTCTACGTGCACGACGTGAACGGCGACGCCACCAAGTGGAGCAACGGTATCCAGTTCCGGGTCAGCGGCACCACCGTCCCGACCTCCTTCGACGACGTCACCGTCCGCAACTCGCGGATCTCGCACGTCGACCGCGAGGGCCTGACCAACCGCTCGACCTGGATGTGCCGGCCGGCGTACGGCTCCGGCGACGGGTGCGGGAGCACCGTCAACTGGCGCCCCAGCACCCGGCTGGTCTTCCGCGGCAACACCCTGGACGACATCGGCGGCGACGGCATCGTGGTGCGCGCCGCCGACCATGCCCTGGTGGAGGGCAACACCGCGTACGACCTGGCGGCGCGCCCGATGGGTTCCAACGCGGGCATCTGGACGATCAATTCGGACCACACCACCGTGCAGGGCAACGAGGTGCACCACGTCCACCGGCTGCCGGACAACAACGACGGAACGGCCTTCGACTCGGACTACGGCAACACCGGCGCGCTGTTCCAGTACAACGACAGCCACGACAACGAGGGCGGCTTCATGCTGTTCTGCGGGGCGTGCGGCGCCGGGTCGCGGAGCACCGGGACGGTGGTGCGGTACAACCTGAGCCGGGGCGACCGCAGCCGCTGGCTGTTCGCGGTCGGCGAGCAGGACGCCCGGATGTACCACAACACCGTGTACCTGCCGGCCGGTTCGACCACCGCGATCATCCAGCAGGGGTCCGGCACCTCGACCACCGCGCTGAGCGGCAACCTCTTCGTCAACCTCGGCAGCGGCGGCTACACCGGCTTCGGCGGCAACCCCTTCCGAGCCGCCGACTTCAGCTGGCAGGCCAACGCCCGGTACGGCAACCACCCCGCGAACGAGCCGGCCGATCCGGCCGGGGTGAGCGCCGACCCGCGGCTGGTGAACCCCGGCGGCAGCACCCCGGCCGACTACGCGCTGGCTGCCGGCTCCCCCGCCCGGGCCGCCGGCGTCCCGGTGCCGGACAACGGCGGACGGGACTGGTTCGGCGCCGCCGTGCCGCAGTCCTGCCGTCCCGACATCGGCTTCCAGCAGGCGAGTTCCTTCGACGACGGCGCCTGCGCCGCGGCGAGCCGGGCGGTCAACGGCGGCTTCGAGACCGGTTCGCTCACCCCCTGGACCTGGTACGGCGGGGCCCGCGTCGACAGCGCCGAGCCGCACACCGGCGGGTACGCCGCCCGGGTCGGCCCGGCACCCGCCGCGGTCGAACAGGTGGTCGCCGTCGAGCCCGGCACCACCTACCGGCTGGCGGGCTGGGGCAAGGTCTCCGCCACCGGCACCGAACTCTCGCTCGGCGTCAAGCAGTACGACTCCGCCGGTTCCACCACCCGGGCGGCGTTCACCGGCACCGGCTACAGCTACGGCTCCACCCTCTTCACCACCGGCCCGGGCGCCACCACGGCCCGGATCTACTGCTACGCGCGCAGCGGTACCGGTACCGGTCTGTGCGACGACGTGACCGTCACCCGGGCCTGAACCGGGCCCGACCGGCCCTGACCGGCCCCGGACCTAGAGCCGCCCGCGCAGCAGGCCCAGCACGATCTCCAGGTGGCCCGGGGCGGCCGCGACCAGCACCCTGGCGCGGCCGTCCCGGCACTCGGCGACCCGCCAGTGACCGGCGATCGCCTGCGGGTCCGAGATCAACCGGGCCCGCACCAGGACCAGTTCGAGCTGCTCCAGCGGCAGCGGGCGGGGCTCCGCCGGGGCGCCGACCCGTTCGGCCGAGCTGTGCAGCTCGCCCGGCCGGGCGTGCAGGTGGCCGGCCCAGGGCGCGCAGTAGGGCCGGTCACCCAGCACCGCGCCGGCGAACACCACCGGGCGCCCCGCCGCGAAGCTCCGGCGGGCGCGCTTGGTGTGCCAGTGCGCGCCCGGTCCCAGCCACCGGCCCAGCACGCCGCCGATCGGACCATCCCGCACGGAGCCCCCTCAGGTTCGGCCCCGGCGCCGGCCGGTGGCCGGGCGCTCGGGGCAAGACCTACAGTCTGCCCGACCCGCCGGGCGGCCCGGACCGACGTCGACAGCTGTTCACCGTACGGGAACTGACGGCAGGCCAGCCCGGCCGGCGCCGGTCAGAGCGGGTCGACCCGGCGGACGGCCCCGTCGGCGAGCTCCAGCCAGCGGGTGATGCCGATCCCGCGCAGGAACGGCACGTCGTGGCTGGCGACCACGAGCGCGCCCCGGTAGCCGGACAGTGCCTGGGTGAGCTGGCGGACGCTGGCCAGGTCCAGGTTGTTGGTCGGCTCGTCGAGCAGCAGCAGCTGCGGCGGCGGCTCGGCCAGCAGCAGGGCCGCCAGGGTCGCCCGGAACCGCTCGCCGCCGGACAGGCCGCCGGCGAGCTGGTCGGCCCGGGCCCCCCGGAACAGGAACCGGGCCAGCCGGGCCCGCACCGCGTTCTCGTCCGCCCGGGGCGCGAACGCCCGGACGTTACCCACCACGGAGAGCGCGTCGTCCAGCAGGTCGAGCCGCTGCGGCAGGTGGCGCAGCGGTACCGGACGGCCGATCTCGCCCTCCAGCGGCGCGAGTTCGCCCGCCACGGTGCGCAGCAAGGTGGACTTGCCGGAGCCGTTCGCACCGACCAGTGCGATCCGCTCCGGGCCGCGCAGCTCCAGCTGGACCCGGGTGCCGTGGGCCAGCCGGACCCGGTCCAGGGTGAGCACGGTGCGCCCGGCCGGGACGGCGGTGTGCGGCAGGTCGATCCGGATCTCGGCGTCGTCCCGGATCGCCTCCTCGGCGGCGTGCAACCGTTCCCTGGCCTCGCCGAGGCGTTCCGCGTGCATGCCCTTGAGCCGGCCCGCGGTCTCCTCGCCCTGCGTCTTGAACCTGCCCGCCATGATCTTCGGATCGTTGCGGGTGACCGAGCGCTTCTTGCCGTACGAGGCGCTGCGCTCCAGCCTGGTCCGGGCCTCGACCAGGTCGCGCTGCTGGCGGCGGACGTCGGCCTCGGCGTTGCGCACCAGCCGCTCGGCGGTCTCCTGGGCGGCGGTGACGGCCGCCTCGTAGTCGTCGTGGTTACCCCCGTACCAGGTGACCCCGCCGTCGCGCAGGTCGGCGATCCGGTCCACCCGGCGGAGCAGTTCGCGGTCGTGGCTGACGATCACCATGGTGCCCTGCCAGCCGGCCACCGCCTCGTACAGCCGGGCCCGGGCGGCCCGGTCCAGGTTGTTGGTGGGTTCGTCCAGCAGGAGCACCTCGGGGCGGCGCACCAGCAGCGCGGCCAGCCGCAGCAGGACGGCCTGGCCGCCGGAGAGCTCGCCGACGGTGCGGTCGAGGTCGGGGTGCAGGCCGAGCCGGTCGAGGGTGGCGCGGGCGCGTTCCTCGACGTCCCAGTCGTCGCCGACGGTGGTGAAGTGCCGCTCGTCGGCGTCGCCGGCCTCGATGGCGTGCAGCGCCTCGCGGACCGCCCGGATGCCGAGCGCCTCGTCCACCCGGTGGGCGGTGTCGGTGCCGGCGTCCTGCGGCAGGTAACCGAGTTCGCCGCTGGTCCGGACGGTGCCGGCGGACGGGGTGAGCTCGCCGGCGATCAGCCGCAGCAGGGTGGACTTGCCGGCCCCGTTGAGGCCGATCAGGCCGGTGCGGCCGGGCGGGACGGCCAGGTGGAATCCGTTCAGCACGGGGGTGCCGTCCGGCCATTCGAAGGTGAGGTCGGAGCAGAGGACGGAGGTGGCGGTTCGATGGGACATGCAGGCCTCCTGCGTGGTTGCCGTGGACGGTCGGAGCAACACGGGAGACACCGGGGGTGCGGCAGGGCCGGACGGCAGGACGGGGCCCGCGGATCCGGGGCCGGGCTCGTCGCCGAGGTCGCACTCCTGCACCGCGCGCGCCGGGGTCGTCAGGCGGGCGGTGCGGTGTCTCGTGACCTCAGACGAGCAAGGGCCTTCTCCAGACGTACGCGGTGGGAGCCGGGCGGCGGTCCGCGGCCGGGCATCCGCCACGCTAGGCCGGGGGGCGGCGGCACGGCAACGGATTTACCCCGCCCGGCACCGGGCCCCGGACCGCCCGCGGGCCGGGGTGGCCCGCCGCGGCGACTAGGATCGGGGCATCATGAGTGCCACTCTCGTCGTCAAGGATCTCAGCGCCGGCCACGGCGACCGCACCCTGTTCACCGGGCTCGACCTCGTCGTCGCGCCGGGCGAGGTGATCGGTCTGGTCGGGGTCAACGGTGCCGGCAAGTCCACCCTGCTGCGGCTGCTGGCCGGCCTGGACACCCCCGAGGCGGGCTCGCTGCGGCTCAGCCCGGCGAGCGCCAACGTCGGCCACCTGCCGCAGGAGCCGGAGCGCCGCGAGGGCGAGTCGGTGCGCGACTTCCTGGCCCGCCGGACCGGGGTCGCCGCCGCGCAGACGGCGCTGGACGAGGCCACCGAGGGCCTGGTGGAGGGCCGCCCGGGCGCCGACGACGCGTACGCGGAGAGCCTGGACCGCTGGCTGGAGCTGGGCGGCGCCGACCTGGACGAGCGGGCCGAGGAGGTCGCCGGTTCGCTGGGCCTCAAGGTCGGCCTGGACCTGCCGATGACCGCCCTCTCCGGCGGCCAGGCGGCCCGCGCGGGCCTGGCCTCGCTGCTGCTCTCCCGCTACGACGTGTTCCTGCTCGACGAGCCGACCAACGACCTGGACCTGGACGGCCTGGAGCGGCTGGAGTCCTTCGTCAAGGGCCTGCGCGCCGGCACCGTGCTGATCAGCCACGACCGCGAGTTCCTGGCCCGCACGGTGACCAGGGTGGTCGAGCTGGACCTGCACCAGCAGCAGGTCAACGTGTACGGCGGCGGCTACGAGGCGTACCTGGAGGAGCGGGACATCGCCCGCCGGCACGCCCGCGAGGAGTACGAGGAGTACGCCGACACCAAGGCCTCGCTGGAGGCGCGCGGTCGGATGCAGCGCGGCTGGATGGAGAACGGCGTGCGCAACGCGCGCCGCAAGGGCCCGGACAACGACAAGATCGGGCGCGCCCACCGGCAGGAGTCGACCGAGAAGCAGGCCGCCAAGGCCCGCCAGACCCAGCGCATGATCGAGCGGCTGGACGTGGTCGACGAGCCGCGCAAGGAGTGGGAGCTGCGGATGGAGATCGCCTCCGCGCCGCGCTCGGGCTCCGTGGTGGCCACCCTGCGGGGTGCGACGGTGCGGCGCGGCGACTTCACGCTCGGGCCGGTGGACCTCCAGGTCGACTGGGCCGACCGGATCGCGATCACCGGGGCGAACGGCGCCGGCAAGTCGACCCTGCTGGCCGCGCTGCTCGGCCGGCTCACGCCGGACGCCGGGCACGCCGTGCTCGGTTCGGGCGTGGTGGTCGGCGAGGTCGACCAGGCGCGCGGGCTGTTCCTGGGCGACGAGCCGCTGCTGGAGGCGTTCGCCGCGGCCGTGCCGGACACCGCGCCGGAGGAGGTCCGCACCCTGCTGGCCAAGTTCGGGCTGAAGGCCGCGCACGTGCTGCGCCCGGCCGCCACCCTCTCCCCGGGTGAGCGGACCAGGGCGGCGCTCGCCCTGCTCCAGGGGCGCGGGGTCAACCTGCTGGTGCTGGACGAGCCGACCAACCACCTCGACCTGCCCGCGATCGAGCAGCTGGAGTCGGCGCTCGCCTCGTACAACGGCACGCTGCTGCTGGTCACCCACGACCGGCGGATGCTGGAGGCGGTGACCGTCAACCGGCGGCTCACGGTGGCGGGCGGGCTGGTCGAGGAGGCCTGAGCGGCCTGCTCGAGGAGGCCCGAGCGGGCCGGCCGGTCCCGGCGACCGGTCTGGACCACTTCGGGTCGCGGCCTTCCGCCGACGGTACGTCATGTGCTGTGCTGGCTCCCATGGTTGACAGTGCACCGCCGACGGGACACCGCACCGTCGAGCTCCGCCCGATGACGGTCCCCACCCACGAGGCCGAGGACCGCGCCCGGTCCTTCCACGCGCTGATGGACCGGCGCCGGACCGTCCGCGACTACTCCACCCGGCCGATCCCCGACGGGGTGCTGGAGTGGGCGGTCCGGACCGCGGCCACCGCCCCCAGCGGCGCCCACGTGCAGCCCTGGCGGTTCGTGGTGATCACCGATCCCGCCCGCAAGCGCCGGCTGCGCGAGGCCGCCGAGGCCGAGGAACGCGAGTTCTACACCCACCGGGCCTCCGCGGAGTGGCTGGCCGCGCTGGCACCGATCGGCACCGACTGGCGCAAACCCTTCCTGGAGGACGCCCCGGCGGTGATCGTGGTCTTCGAGGTGCACAAGGGGCCGGACTCGCCGCGCCCGTACTACACCAAGGAGTCGGTCGGCATCGCCGTCGGCCTGCTGCTGGCCACCCTGCACCAGGCGGGGCTGGCCACCCTCACCCATACGCCGAGCCCGATGCGCTTCCTCAACGAGGTCTGCGACCGGCCCGCCGAGGAACGGGCCGCGTACGTGATCCCGGTCGGCTACCCGGCGGAGCACGCCCGGGTGCCGGATCTGCACCGCAAGGAGCTCGACGACGTCCTGGTGCGGCTCTGACCGGCTCGGGAAATCCGCTGGTCGGAGCCGGTGCGGCGAGGGGATAATCCGGCCATGAGCCGCCCTGCCGAAACGCCCGGTCCGCCGCCCCACCCCGAGACGCCGCCCCGCCCCGAAACGCGGCCCGGCGCCGGCGCCCGCCCGCCCGAGCTGCTCCCGCTGCCCGGCGGCGTCTCGCTGCGGCGGCGCCGGGAGGCCGACGCGGCCGCGCTGAACGCGGCGGTCCGCACCAACCTGGCCCACCTGCGGCCCTGGATGCCGTGGGCGGCCGAGGCGCCGACCCTGCAGAACAGCCAGGAGATGTGCCGGGCCGGGGAGCAGGTCTGGGACGAGGGCAGCGACTTCATGTACCTGGCCGGGCTGGACGCCGAACCCGGCAGCGTGGTGGGCGCGTTCGGCCTGCACGGCCGGATCGGCCCCGGCGCCCTGGAGATCGGCTACTGGGTGCACGTCGACCACACCGGCCGCGGCCTGGCCACCGCCGCCGCCCGGGCCCTCACCGGGGCGGCCCTGGCGCTGCCCGGGATCGCCCGGGTGGAGATCCACTGCGACGAGGCCAACGCCGCCAGCGCGGCCGTCCCGTGCAAGCTCGGTTACCGCCTGGACCGGGTCCAGGACGCGGAGATCACCACGCCCGCCGAGACCGGACGCAACCTGGTCTGGGTGCTGGACCGCTGAGCCGGGCACGGCCCGGCGCCGCCGGGTCGGGCCGGGCCACCGCCCGCGAGCCCGCGCCGGTCTGGCATGATCACCCGCCATGTCGACACCCACGCCCGCCCGACCCACCGTCAACTCCGTCACCCGTCCGGCCGATCGCCCCACCACCTGCCCCGACTGCGCGGCGCCGCTCACCGGGGACCCGGCGTTCCCCGTCTGGTGCCCCGCCTGCGAGTGGAACCTGGTCGTCGCGCCGCGCCCCACCGCCCCGCTCACCCCCCGGGCGCAGCGGCGGCACGAGCGGGAGACCCGCCGCACCGAGCGGCGCGAACGGACCGTCCGGGCCCGGACCGAGAAGGTGTACGCCTTGGTGGCGGGCGACGCGCCGGCCCACCGCGACCTGTCCTGGCTGCTGGCGGCCGTCCTGGCGGGGCTGGTCCACCTGGTGACCCTGCTGGTGCTGGCCGGCTCGGTGACGCTGCTGGTGGTCGGCCCCGGGCCGCTGCGGGTGGTCGGCGTGATCGGCCTGGTGGTGGCCTACGCGCTGCGGCCACGGCTCGGCCGGTCGACCGCCGACGAGGTGCCGCTGCGCCGCGAGGAGGCACCCGCGCTGTACGCGCTGGCGGACGGGGCCGCCGCCGCCGTGGGCGTCCGCCCGGTCGACGCGATCGTGGTGACCGGCGAGTTCAACGCCGGTTTCGGCCGGTACGGGCTGCGCAACCGCGGCGTGCTGCAGCTCGGGCTGCCGCTGTGGGTCGCACTCACCCCGCAGCAGCGGACGGCCCTGCTGGGGCACGAGTTCGGCCACGACCGCAACGGCGACCACCGCCGGGGCCGCTGGCTGCGCTCGGCGGGGCAGGCGCTGGCGCAGTGGCGGGCGATGACCCTGCCGGAGCGGACCGCGTCCGACGAGGCCGGGGGCCTGTTCGCGCTCGCCGGAATGGTCAAGTTGCTGGTGCTGCACGTGCTCCACGCCGTGGCCGGTGGCCTGTACGAGGTGCTCGACGTGCTCACCACCCGATCCGGCCAGGGCGCCGAGTACCGGGCCGACGCGCTGGCCGTGGAGGCCGCCGGCAGCGAAGCCACCCGCTCCGTGCTGGAGGTCCTGCTGCTCGGGGCCACCATCGAGTCGGCGGTCACCCGGTGGCGCGTCCAGGCCCGGGGCACCCGCCGGACCACCGACGGCCCGGCCGACGGCCCGGACCTGTGGGCCACCCTGGCGGAGCGGATCGCGGCGGTCCCGCCGTCCGAGCGCGAGCGGCGGCTGCGGCTGTCCGAGCGCACGCTCGGCGCCGTGGACTCGACCCACCCGCCGACCCACCTGCGGATCAGGATGCTCACCGCCCGCCCGCAGATCACGAAGGCGCTGCTGGTGGCCGACCCGGCCCGGCACGCCGAGGCCGACGCGGAGCTGGCCCCGCACCGCGCCCGGATCGCCGAGCAGCTCCGGCAGGGCTGACCCCCCGGCCGGAGCCGGAGCCGGGGCAGGGGCAGGGGCAGGGCGGCGGCAGGGGCAGGGCGGCGGCAGGGGCAGGGCGGCGGCAGGCCGCAGGAGCGTCGGGGCTGAACCCGGCGGGGCGTTGCGGACGTGGACCTTAACGCAGGCGTAAGCCCGTCCGGGACCGCTTGACGTGCCCACTTGGTCTAGTCCACTTTTACTCAGGACAGCACCGCCCGCCCCCCGCTCCGCGAACCCCTCGCCGCTGTGCCGCGAGGGCAGTTCAGGATCCACGCCCCTGTCACGCCGTCGGCCCGCGCACCCCCCACGCTCGGCGCGGACACCCCGGCACCGTCCCGAAAGGCACCCTCATGCCCCGTGCCGCACTCCCCCGCCACGCCGCCGCGCGGCGCTCCAAGCTCGTCCCGCTGCTGTGCGCCGCCGCCCTGGCCGGTGGCGGCCTGGCCACCCTCGCCGACGGTGCGGACGCCGCCGACGCCAACCTGCTCGCCAACCCGGGCCTGGAGAGCGGCGCCCTGAGCCCCTGGACCTGTACGGACGGCGCCGGCGCGGTGGTCGGCACGCCGGCGCACGGCGGGTCCCACGCGCTGCGCGGCACCCCGAGCAACAGCTCCACCGCCCAGTGCAGCCAGACCGTGACGGTCAAGCCCAACACCACGTACGCGCTGAGCGCCTGGGTCCAGGGTCAGTACATCTACCTCGGCGCGACCGGGAACGGGGTGATCGACCCCGCCGTCTGGACCCCCGGCGGCAGCAGCTGGCAGCAGCTCGCCGGCAGCTTCACCACCGGCGCCGCCACCACCAGCGTGACGGTCTACCTGCACGGCTGGTACGGCCTGGGCGCCTACCTGGCGGACGACGTGGTGCTCAGCGGCCCCGGCGGCTCCACTCCGACCCCGACCCCCAGTGCGACCCCCAGCGCGACCCCGACGAAGAGCCCCGACCCGTCCCCCTCGCCCAGCTCGACCCCGTCGGGCACCCCGACCGGGACCCCGCCGGCCGGCGGCCCGCTGCCGGTCGCGCCCTACGTGGACCTCGGCGCCTGGCCGACGCCGGTGCTCAAGGACATGGCCGCCGCCGGCCACCTCAAGTCCTTCACGCTGGCGTTCGTCACCTCGGTCGGCTGCAAGGCCAGCTGGTTCAACGCCTACGACCCCAAGTCCGGCTGGGGCAAGGACCAGATCGACGCGATCCGGGCCGGCGGCGGTGACGTCAAGCTGTCGTTCGGCGGCGCCTCCGGCACCGAACTGGCCCAGGCCTGCACCACGGTGGACTCGCTGTTCAACGAGTACGACGCCGTGGTGAAGGCCTACGGCCTGAAGTACGTCGACTTCGACATCGAGGGCGCGGCCGTGGTCGACACGGCCGCCAACGACCGCCGCTCGGCGGCGCTGGCCCGGCTCCAGCAGGCCCACCCCGGGCTGAAGGTCTCGCTCACCCTCCCGGTGCTGCCGGAGGGCCTGACCGCCGACGGGCTGGCCGTGGTGCGCTCCGCCCGGGACGCCGGGGTGGCGCTCGACCTGGTCAACGTGATGGCGATGGACTACAACCGGCCCGCCACCGACTACGGGGACGACGCCGTCCAGGCCGGCCGGAGCACCCACGACCAGCTCAAGGGGCTCTACCCGGCGAAGACGGACGCCCAGCTGTGGGCGATGACGGGGGTCACCCCGATGCTGGGCGAGAACGACGACCACGGCGTCTTCGACCAGGCCGACGCCCAGCAGCTGGTGGCCTTCGCGCGCCAGAACCACCTGGGGATGCTGGGCTTCTGGGAGATGACCCGGGACGCGGCCGCCTGCACCGGGCCGCTCTACAAGTGCACCAACGTCACGCAGGCCCCGTACGACTTCTCCAAGGTCTTCGCCGGGTACACCGGCTGACGGATCGACAGGCCCCGTCCGGTGGATCCCCACGCTCCGCCGGGCGGTCCGGGGCACCCGGTGCGCACGGCGTACCGGGTGCCCCGACTCAGTCCACCGCGATCCGCACCGCGAAGCCGGCCAGCGCCGTGCCCATCGCGTACCGGTGCAGCCGCTGCCAGAGCGGCCGGCGGGCGAAGAAGGTGGCGACCGAGCCCGCGGTGAACACGAAGAAGGCGTTGCCGAGCAGCCCGACGGTGATCTGGGTCAGCCCGAGCAGCAGGCTCTGCAGCGCCACGTGGCCGCGGTGCGGGTCCACGAACTGCGGCAGCAGCGAGACGTAGAGGATCGCCAGCTTGGGGTTGAGCAGGCAGGTCACCAGGCCCATCAGGACCAGCTTGCGGGGCCGGTCCGGCGCCAGCTCCTTCGCCGCGAACACCGAGCCGGCCGAGGGCCGGACCGCCTTCCAGGCCAGCCACAGCAGGTAGGCCGCACCGGCCACCCGCAGCGCCAGGTAGAGCTCGGGCACCAGCGCGAACAGCGCGGAGATCCCGGCCGTGGCGGCCAGCAGGTAGACCAGGAAGCCCAGCGCCACCCCGCCGAGCGAGATCATCCCGGCCCGCCGGCCCTGGGAGACCGACCGGGACACCAGGTAGATCATGTTCGGCCCCGGGGTGAGCACCATCCCGGTCGCCACCGCGGCGATCCCGGCCAGCGCCGTCGCCTCCACCACTGCCACTCGCCTGCCCCGTTCCTGCGGTCGGTCCTCCGTACACGCCGCCCGAACGCTAGCACCGGGCCCGCCCCCGGCCGCGCGCACCGGAGCCCGCCGCCGGCCCGCGCGCCCCGCGCCGCCCACCCGCAGGCCCGCCGGCGCCCCGCGATTTAACCGGTACCGGGGCCCGCGATCAGGGCGTTAGCATCCGTTCAGCCGTCCGGGTGAGGCACCCGGTGCGGGCCGGCCCACCGGACGCACCCGATCCCGAACGGAGGCGCCATGCATCAGGACACCGCGGTCGACGAGGCCGAACTGGCGGCCTACAGCGGCACGGTGGGACGGCTGCGCGGACTGCCGGCCGACCACCCCGTGCGCCGGCACGCCGAGAAGCTCGCCGAGTCGTTCGTCCGCGAGGGCCGCCGCGCCCGCCGCCAGGCGGCCCGCGACACCCGGGCCCGGCGCGACGCCGACCTGCTCGCCGCGACCGCGACCGGTGCGGCCGACCGCCGCGAGGACGCCCCGCTGGTGCCCGCCGCCCGTCCGGCCCCGCTCGGCGAGCTGACCCGCCCCCGCCGCTGCTATGTCTGCAAGTCGACATACCGTCAGGTGGACGGCTTCTACCACATGCTCTGCCCGCACTGCGCGGCCGACAACACCGCCCGCCGCGACCTGACCACCGACCTGCACGGGCGCCGCGCGCTGCTCACCGGCGGCCGGGTCAAGATCGGCTTCCAGCTCGCCCTGATGATGCTCCGGGACGGCGCCGAGCTGATCGTCACCAGCCGGTTCCCGCACGACACGGTCCGCCGGTTCCGCGCCGCCGAGGGCAGCGAGCAGTGGCTGGAGCGGCTCACCGTGGTCGGCATCGACCTGCGTGACCCCCGCCAGGTGCTGGGCCTGTGCGAGCGGCTGCGCGCGGCCGGCCGGCCGCTGGACATCCTGGTCAACAACGCCGCCCAGACGCTGCGGCGCCCACCGGAGTCGTACGCCCTGCTGGCCGCCGGCGAGCGGGGCGAACTCCCGGCGGGCGGGCGGGTCGAGCACGCCCCGGGCTTCCGGCCGATGCCGGCCCTGACGGCGGCCTGGCCGGTCACCGGCCTGGAGCCCGAACTGCCGGGCCCGCCGCCCGCCGGCGAGGTGCTGGCGCTGGCCGACGAGGCCGGCCTGCTCCCGGACACGGCGGCCGTCAACTCCTGGACGACGACGCTCGGCGGGCTCGACCCGGCCGAGGTGCTGGAGACCCAGCTGGTCAACGCGCTGGCCCCGGCGCTGCTCTGCGACCGGCTGCTGCCGCTCCTGCTGGCCTCCCCGCACGCCGCCCGCTACATCGTCAACGTGACCGCGGTGGAGGGCCGGTTCGCCGTCCGCAACAAGACCGCCGGCCACCCGCACACCAACATGGCCAAGGCCGCGCTCAACATGCTCACCCGCACCAGCGCCGAGCAACTCGCCCGGCAGGGCGTGCACATGTGCGCCGTGGACACCGGCTGGATCACCGACGAGAACCCGGCACCCAAGAAGTCCCGGATCGCCGACCGGGGCTTTCGCACCCCGCTCGACGTGGTCGACGGCGCGGCCCGGATCTACGACCCGATCGTGCGCGGCCAGGCCGGCGCGCCGGTCTCGGGCGTCTTCCTGAAGGACTACCAGGAGGCCGCGTGGTGAGCACGCCGAGCCGTCCGCGACACCGTTTCCGCAGCCCGGGGCGGCTGCGGAGGATTACGATCGGTCAATGACGGACACAACCGACAGAGCAGGGGAACTCGCGGACCAGGCGGCCCGGTTCCCGCACCTCTACGCGCCGCAGCGCTGGGCCTGGGGCGGGATCGACGCGCAGTTCTCGGCGGAGCTCCCGCCGGACGGGCTGATCACCAACATCCACCTGGTCGGGTTCACGGACGGCGGCGTGGTGCTGTGCCGGGACGCCCGGGGCCACTGGTTCCTGCCCGGCGGCACCCGGGAGGCGGCCGAGAGCATCCAGTCCTGCCTGGTCCGCGAGCTGCGCGAGGAGGCGGGCGCCCGGCTGGTCGGGGAGCCGGTGTGGATCGGCGCGCACCGGGCGGTGACCGACACCCCGGAGCCCTACCGGCCGTGGCAGCCGCACCCGGAGAAGGCCTGGCTGTGGGGCTGGGCCGAGGTCGAGGTGGACTCCTCCCCGACCAACCCGGACGACGGCGAACAGGTGGAGGAGGTCCGCGCCATGGACCCGGCCGAGGCCGGCCGGCTGCTGGTGGCCGGGCGCGAGCCGTGGTGGGGCGAACTGGTGGACCTCGCGGTCGAGTCCCGCCGCCGGGCGGGCTGACCGGGCCGCCGACCGCAACGGCGGGGCCCCGACCACGCGTGTGGTCGGGGCCCCGCCGCGTGCCGGGTGGCGGCGCCGCTACTTGGTCAGGCCGGCGCGACGCAGCGCGTCCGCCATGGCGCTGTTGGCGGCCGGCGGCTGGGTGCCGCCGCCGCGGCGGTCCTGCCGCGGCGGGCGGGGGCCGCGGTCGCCGCCCCGGTCGCCACGGTCCCCGCCCCGGTCGCCGCGGTCACGGCGGCCGCCGCCGCCCTCGCCGCCGCCGGACCGGCCGACCTCGTCGTCGAGCCGCAGGGTGAGCCCGATCCGCTTGCGCGGCACGTCGACCGTGGTGACCCGGACCTTGACGATGTCGCCCGGCTTGACCACCTCGCGCGGGTCCTTGACGAAGGTCTTGGACAGCGCGGAGACGTGCACCAGGCCGTCCTGGTGGACGCCCACGTCGACGAAGGCGCCGAAGGCCGCCACGTTGGTGACCACGCCCTCCAGCACCATGCCCACCTCGAGGTCGCCGATCTTGTCGACGCCCTCCTTGAAGACCGCGGTGCGGAACGCCGGCCGCGGGTCGCGGCCGGGCTTGTCGAGCTCGCCCAGGATGTCGGTGACGGTCGGCACGCCGAAGGTGTCGTCGGCGAAGTCGGACGGGCGCAGCGCCCGCAGCGCGGTGCTGTTGCCGATCAGCGCGCGCAGGTCGCCGCCGGTGGCGGTGAGGATCCGGCGGATCACCGGGTAGGCCTCGGGGTGGACGGCGGAGGCGTCCAGCGGGTCGTCGCCGCCGGGGATCCGCAGGAAGCCGGCGCACTGCTCGAAGGCCTTGGGGCCGAGCCGGGCCACGTCCTTGAGCGCCTTGCGGGTGCGGAACGGCCCGTTGGCGTCGCGGTGCGCCACGATGTTGTCGGCGAGCGTGCCGGTGATGCCGGAGACCCGGGTGAGCAGCGGGGCGGAGGCGGTGTTGACGTCGACGCCGACGGCGTTGACGCAGTCCTCGACCACGGCGTCCAGCGAGCGGGAGAGCTTGAGCTCGCTCAGGTCGTGCTGGTACTGGCCGACGCCGATCGACTTGGGGTCGATCTTGACCAGTTCGGCCAGCGGGTCCTGGAGGCGGCGGGCGATGGAGACCGCGCCGCGGATCGAGACGTCCAGGCCGGGAAGTTCCTGGGAGGCGAACGCGGAGGCGGAGTACACCGAGGCGCCGGCCTCGGAGACCATCGCCTTGGTGAGGGCGAGTTCCGGGTGGCGGATGATCAGGTCGCCGGCCAGCTTGTCGGTCTCGCGGGAGGCGGTGCCGTTGCCGATCGCGACCAGGTCGACCTGGTGCTTCTTGGCGAGGGCGGCCAGCGTCGCGATCGAGGCGTCCCACTTGTTGGCGGGCTGGTGCGGGTAGATGGTCTCGAACGCGACCACCTTGCCGGTGGCGTCGACGATCGCGACCTTGACGCCGGTCCGGAAGCCCGGGTCCAGGCCCATGGTGGCGCGGGTGCCGGCCGGGGCGGCGAGCAGCAGGTCGCGCAGGTTGGCGGCGAAGACCCGGACCGCCTCGTCCTCGGCCTCCTGGCGCAGCCGGGCCCGCAGGTCGATGCCGAGCCGGACCAGGATCCGGGTCCGCCAGGCCCACCGCACGGTGTCGGTCAGCCACTTGTCGGCCGGGCGGCCGCGGTCGGCGACGGCGAACCGAGCGGCGATCCGCTGCTCGTAGTCGCTCGCGCCGGGCAGGTCGCCGTCCTCGCCGTCGAAGGGCGACAGGTCGAGGTCGAGGACCTCCTCCTTCTCGCCGCGCAGCATCGCCAGGATCCGGTGCGAGGGGAGCTTGGTGTACGGCTCGGCGAAGTCGAAGTAGTCGGCGAACTTGGCGCCGTCCTGGTTCTTGCCGTCGCGGACCTTGGCGACCAGCCGGCCCCGGGTCCACATCCGCTCGCGCAGCGAGCCGACCAGGTCGGCGTCCTCGCCGAACCGCTCGACCAGGATGGCTCGGGCGCCGTCGAGGGCGGCGGCCGGGTCGGCGACCGACTCGTTCAGGTAGCCGGCGGCCAGCGCCTGCGGGTCCTGCGCCGGGTCGGCCAGCAGGGTGTCGGCGAGCGGTTCGAGACCGGCCTCGCGGGCGATCTGGGCCTTGGTGCGGCGCTTGGGCTTGTACGGGAGGTAGATGTCCTCCAGCCGGGCCTTGGAGTCGGCGGCGAGGATCTGGGCGCGCAGGGTGTCGTCCAGCTTGCCCTGGGCCTCGATCGACTCCAGGACGGCCGTCCGGCGCTCCTCCAGCTCGCGGAGGTAGCGCAGCCGCTCCTCCAGGGTGCGCAGCTGGGCGTCGTCCAGTGCCCCGGTCGCCTCCTTGCGGTAGCGGGCGATGAAGGGGACGGTCGAGCCGCCGTCGAGCAGGTCGACGGCCGCCTTCACCTGCCCCTCGCGGACGCCCAGCTCTTCGGCGATCTTGCGTTCGACTGGCATGGTCACGAAGCCGGTCACCTTCTCCTGAGTCCCCTTGCGGGAGGTCCCTCGCGGGAGTCGCCCTGCGTTCTGTTCGCCCTGCATTCTGGCAGGTACCCGGCCGGATCCGGGCCCGACCGGCACGGCCCGGACGGCGTGGCGGTCGGGGCGCGGGCGCCGGCGGTACGGCGGGCCGGGCGCCGGGCGGGCCAGGTCGCGGTCCCCGGATCCGCTCGCTGACGGGGCCTCCGGCGGTCTACGGTCGGGGCCATGAACCGATCCGCGTACGTCCGCGCGCTCCGCTCCGAGGGCGCCCGGCTGGCCGGTGCGGCCGCCGGCTCGCTCGCCCTGCCGGTGCCCACCTGTCCCGACTGGAACGTCGCCGACCTGCTCTTCCACACCGGTGAGGTGTTCGGTTTCTGGCGCCGGATCGCCGACGGCGAACTGGCCGGCCCGGAGGGGTACCAGGAGCCCGACCGGCCCGCCGACGACGAGCTGGTGGCCTGGTACGAGGACGAGTCGGCCCGGCTGGCCGCCGTCCTGGAGCAGGTGGACCCGGCCGAGCCGCGGTGGAGCTGGACGGCCCGCCGCGACGCCGGGTTCATCCAGCGCCGGATGGCGCAGGAGGCGGCCGTGCACTGCCAGGACGCGCTGCTGGCCGTCGGCCGGGTCGAACCGGTGGACCGGGCCCTCGCGGTGGACGGCATCGACGAGTTCCTGACCCATTTCCGGCGCCCGGAGCCGCCCGCCGGGCTGCCCGCGGACGGGGTCCACCTGCACGCCACCGACGGCGCCGGCGAGTGGACGGTCCGCCCCGGGGACGGCGGGTGGCAGGTGGTGGCGGAGCACGGCAAGGGCGCGGCCGCCGTCCGGGGCAGCGCGTCCGACCTGCTGCTGTGGCTGTGGGGGCGGCGTGGCCAGGAGACGCTGGAGGTGTTCGGCGACGCCGGGGTGCCGGCGGTGTTCCACTCGGGCTTCATCCGGTCCTGAGCCGGCCCCGGCGCTGCGGGGCTCGTCCTGAGCCGGCCCCGGCGGGCGGCCGCGCGGTCACCAGATCGGTCGCAGCCGCCCCGACGGTGCCAACCGCAGCAGGTCGTCGCGCAGTTCGCGCAGGCGCTGCTCGCCGAGCGCCTGCGTCCAGGGCCCGACCGCGTCGGCGGCGGCCTGGTCGGCCGCGCGGGTGCAGGCCCAGCCGCGGTCGGTGAGGACGATCAGTCGGGCGCGGGCGTCGTCCGGGTGCGGGCGGCGTTCGACGTACCCCTTGCGGACCAGCTCCTCGACCATCTGGCTGGCCGCCTGCTTGGTCACCCCGAGGTGCTCGGCCAGCTCGCCGACGCTGGCTCCGGCCGGGGCGAGCCGGGCGAAGGCGTAGCCGTGGGCGGGCCGCAGGTCGTCGAAGCCGCGGGCCCGGACCCCGTCGTCGATGCTGCGGACGAGGTCGTGGGCGAGGCCGAGGAGCAGCGGCGGGAGGCTGAGGGCAACGGTCCGGTCCATGGCTGAAGTCTGCCAGTCCGGTTGACAGGATGGTCAAGCTGCTTGACTATATAGACAAGCAGCTTGACCATCTAGCCTGAGGAGCCCAGCCATGCCCGTCATCCGGTCCGCCGAGGCCACCGTCCACGAGGTCCACGGGGCCCGCTTCCTGTCACACGCCGCCACCGCCACCGGCAGCACCGAACTCAGCGCCTGGCGGCTGGAGTTGCCGGCCGGCACGGCAGGGGTCGAGCACACCGTCTCCGGGGAGGAGGTGTTCCACGTGCTCGCCGGCGCACCCGTCGTCACCCTGGACGGTGCACCGACGGAGCTCGCCCCCGGCGACACGGCCGTCGCGCCCGCCGGCACCCGGCTGCGCATCGACACCACCGACACCCCGGCCGCCGTCTGGGTCACCACCCGCACCGGCCTGACCGCCACCCTGACCGACGGCACCGTCCTCACCCCGCCCTGGGCTTCCTGACCCACGGACGGCCCCGGCCCGGGTCTGCTACCGCTTGCCGTACGGGAGGAGTTCGGCGCGCTTGGGCGGACGGCCGTCGCCGGAGGACCTGCCGGTGAGGCGGCGGCCGATCCACGGGCCGAGGTGCAGGCGCAGCCACCGCAGGTCGGCGCGGAGCTTCTCGGCGCGGCCGCGCGGGGCGGCCGGGGGCAGCGGGGCGCGCCAGTCGTGGTCGGCCGGGCGGCCGAGGGCCTCCAGGACGGCGGTGGCGACCCGGCGGTGGCCCTCCGGGGAGAGGTGGAGGCGGTCCTCGTCCCAGAGCCGGCGGTCGTCGAAGCAGGGGGCGGAGAACAGGTCGACCACCGCGACCCGGCCCGGGTGCTCGGCCGCGATCGACTCGACGAAGGCCTTCATCCGCAGGATCGCCGGCAGCAGCCGGGTGCCGCCGGCCAGCCGGCGGGCCGGGTCGGTGCTGGTGAAGAGCACCACGGTGGCGTCGCCGGCGAGCAGCTCGCGGGCCGCCCCGCCGAGCCGGCGCTCGACCTCGGCGATGTCGCAGCCCGGCCGCAGCACGTCGTTCAACCCGCCGGCCAGGGTGACCAGTTCGGCCCCCATCGCGGCGGCCGGGCCGATCTGGTCGGCGCCGATCTGGCCGATCAGCTTGCCCCGGACGGCCAGGTTGGCGTAGCGGAACTCCTCGTCGGGCCGCTCCGCGGCGAGCGCGTCGGCGACCCGGTCGGCCCAGCCCCGGAAGTGGCCGTCGGGGAGCAGCTCGTCGCACATGCCTTCGGTGAACGAGTCCCCGACGGCGACGTAGCTGCGGTACACGGTGGCGGTGGCGTAGTTCTCCATGGCCCGTCGATGCTACGCGCACCTCCGGCCCGGCCCGCAGGCGGCCTACCGGACGGTAGCGGCGGCCGGGCCGCCCACCCGGCCGCGGGGCCCGCGGCGGCGCCGCCACCCCGGTCGTTACGCTGGCCGGACGGTCGACACGGGGGTGCACGATGACGGAGAACGAGGGGGTCACCGGCCGCTACGGCATCGGCGAGCTGGCCGAGGCCGCCGGGGTGAGCGTGAAGACGGTGCGCTTCTACTCGGACTCGGGGCTGCTGCCGGAGGCCGGCCGCAGCCCGGGCGGGCACCGGCGGTACGGCGAGGCGGCGCTCGGGCAGCTGCGGACCGTCCGGCAGCTGCGGGCGCTCGGGCTCGGCCTGCCCACCGTCGCCCAGGTGCTGCGCGGGGACGCCGACCCGGCCGCCACGCTGGCCGCGCACCGGGCCGAGGTGGAACGCACGCTGCGGGACCTGCGCTGGCGGCAGGCCGCGTTGACGGCCCTGGCCGAGCGGCCCGAGGCGCTGGAGCTGCTGGGCGACGCGCTGCACGCACCCCCGGACCGGGACGCGCTCGCCACGTTCTGGCGCCGGGTGCTGCCGCCGCGCCTGCCGCGCGCGCTGCTGGCCGCGATCATCGACGCGGCCGTGCCCGAACTGCCCACCGCCCCCACCGCCGGCCAGGCGCTGGCCTGGGCCCGGCTGCACGCGGTGGTCACCGACCGGTCGGCGGCCGCGGCCGTCCGGGCGAACGGGGCCGGCAGCTGCGGCCCGCGGGCCCGGCTGTACTACGAAGGGCTGGGCGAGGCGTACGCGCTGGCGCAGCGGCCGGCCCCCGACGCGGTGGACTGCTTCGTCGCCGCGCACGCCGGTGCGGAGGGCGCCGCCGACTCCCCCGCATACCGGCATGCCCTGGTCGGCCGGCTGACCCGGCCGGACCCGTACATGGGGGCGTACTGGGACCATTCGGCGGTGCTGCGCAGCGACCCCGCGCCGGACATGGGGACGCTGCACGCCGGGCTGGTGGCCCGGCTGGCCGAGGAGGTGCAGCGAGCCGCGCCGCAGGCCGATCAGGCCGGTCAGACCGGTCCGGCCGCCTGAAGCTCCGCCGTCCCGCCGTCCGCCCCCGCGCCCGCACCGCCGTCCGCCGCGCCGGTGAACCAGTGCTCGCGGACGGCGTCGGTCGGGCGCCGCTCGCCGAGCTCCGGCAGGCCCCAGGCGGCGAGCGACTCGACCACCGGGCGCAGCGCCAGCCCGCGTTCGGTCAGCTGGTAGACCGTGGCGTTGGCCGGCCGCTCCAGCTTGCGCCGCACGGCCAGGCCCTCGCCCTCCAGCTGCTTGAGGCGGGTGGCCAGGATGTCGGTGGAGACGCCGGGCAGGTCGGCGTGCAGATCGGTGTAGCGGCGCGGGCCGCCGAGCAGCTCGCGGACGATCAGGAGGCTCCAGCGCTCGCCCACGGCATCCAGGGCGCGGGCGACGGCGCAGTACTGGTCGTAGCTTCGGCGTGACATGCGGATCAGCATAGCCAATAGGTTGGACTTTCCAAGTGCTTACTTGGTAGAACAAAGCATCCGCCGGTGTGGCGCGGTGACGGTTCGGGAGGCCGCTGATGGAGTTTCGCCAGTCCAGCAAGCTGAAGGACGTGTGCTACGAGATCCGTGGCCCGGTGGTCGACCAGGCCAACGCACTGGAGGAGGCCGGGCACTCGGTGCTGCGGCTGAACACCGGCAACCCGGCACCGTTCGGCTTCGAGGCGCCCGAGGAGATCGTCCAGGACATCATCCGCAACCTGCGGGGCGCGCACGGCTACAGCGACTCCCGGGGCATCCTGCCGGCGCGCCGCGCGGTGGTGCAGTACTACCAGCAGCGCGGGGTGGCCGGGGTGACGGTGGACGACGTCTACCTGGGCAACGGCGCCTCCGAGCTGATCCAGATGGCGGTCCAGGCCCTGGTCGACGACGGCGACGAAGTCCTCGTCCCGGCACCGGACTTCCCGCTCTGGACGGCGGTGGTCCGGCTGGCCGGCGGCAAGGCGGTGCACTACCTGTGCGACGAGGAGGCCGAGTGGTACCCGGACCTCGACGACATCGCCGCCAGGATCAACCACCGCACCAAGGCCATCGTGGTCATCAACCCCAACAACCCGACCGGGGCGGTCTACCCGAAGGAACTGCTGGAGGGCATCCTCGAACTGGCCCGCCGGCACGGCCTGATGGTGCTGGCCGACGAGATCTACGACAAGATCCTCTACGACGGCGTCGAGCACCACTGCCTGGCCGCGCTCGCCGACGACGTGGTGACGCTGACCTTCAACGGACTCTCCAAGGCCTACCGGGTCGCCGGGTTCCGCAGCGGCTGGCTGGTGGTCTCCGGGCCCAAGCAGCACGCCAAGGACTACCTGGAGGGGCTCACCATGCTCGCGGGCATGCGGCTGTGCCCCAACGTGCCGGCCCAGTACGCCGTCCAGGCCGCACTCGGGGGCCACCAGTCGATCCACGACCTGACCCTGCCGAACGGCCGGCTCACCGAGCAGCGCGACGTGACCTGGCGCGCCCTCAACGACCTGCCCGGCGTCAGCTGCGTCAAGCCCAAGGGCGCGCTGTACGCCTTCGCCAAGCTCGACCCGGCGGTGCACCGGATCGTGGACGACGAGCAGTTCGTGCTGGACCTGCTGCTCCGCGAGAAGATCCACATCGTCCAGGGCACCGGCTTCAACTGGCCCCGCCCCGACCACTTCCGGTTCGTCACCCTCCCCCGCGCCGACGACCTGGAGACGGCGATCAGCCGGATCGGCCGCTTCCTCACCACCTACCGCCAGTAGGCCCTCCGGCCCGGGAAGGGGCCCGGCCGGCCCGGGGCCCCCGCAGGCTTCGGACCGGCCGGACGACGCGGGCGGCGGGCCGCCTCAGAGCCGCTGCCAGAGCGCCGGGACGTTCGGCGGCTCCCAGCCCGCGATCGCGGTGTGCCCCTGCAGGCAGCGGTAGCCGGCCCCGCCGTAGGTGACCTGGTCGCCGGGCCGGTACGCGGTGCCCGCCCGCCAGCTCCCGCCCGTCGGACCGCCGGACGACCCGGACGGGGAGGGCGTCGGCGAGGGCGAGGGGCTCTGCGCGACGTCCAGCACGAAGTCGAAACTGCCTTCCCTGGCCGGGCCGTTCGCGCGGACGGTCATCAGCAGCGCCGGGTCGAAGATGGTGTCCGTGGCGTTGCGCGGCTCGCCGGGGAAGTACAGCTGGGTGGTGAGCACCGGGCGGCCCGGGGCCTGCACCTTGACGTGCAGGTGGCGGGTGCGGCCCGGGTAGAGGCCCGGCACGACCGTGGTCAGCCCGAAAGCACCCCGGGCGTCGGTGAACTGGTGCCCCCGGAAGGCGAATCCGGCGTTGTCGTAGGCCCCCGCGTCGTCCGCCTGCCAGAAGTCCAGCAGCACCCCGGCGATCGGCCGGCAGGCCCGGCCGAAGACGTAGCCGGTGACGGCCAGCCGGGTGCCGGGGGTGGTCGCGGTCACCAGCGAGGTACGCAGCGGGGAGTCGGGCTTGAAGTACGGGCCCTCGATCTGCTCGGCGGTGGGGTGGTCGCCGTCGTCGCAGGCCGGGGTGAGGACGGGCGGGCCGTCCCCGCCGTCCCGGGCGAGCGCGGCGCCGCCGCCGATCAGCAGGGGCGTGGCACCCGCCAGCACGGCGGCCTTGAGCAGGGACTTGCGGGTCAGCCTGCGCTCGCCCAGGGGTTCGCGGGAGGGGGTCATGGTCGGCTCTCCTTGCCGTGGTGGCACGGGGTCCACCCTGCCGGGTGCATGACATGTGGGGTGCCACGGTGGGGGCCCGGCAGGGTGGCGCGGTGGGGGTTCCGGGCTACGACGCTACGGGCCCGGCCGGGCAGCGGTCGATGGACCTGATCCCGGGTTCGTGGTGATTTCCTCCGGCCCGGGCCCGGAACTCCCCCGGACTCAGACCCACTTCGCGACGGAAGAACCGGCAGAAGTACGACGGGTCGGCGAAGCCCGCCGCTGCGGCCACCTGGCGGACCGTCAGCTCGGTGGCCACCAGCAGGCGCTTCGCCTCCAAGGTCTGCTGCTGCCGGATCAGCAGGGCCGGGGTGCGCCCGGTGGCCTCCTTCACCAGCTCGTGCAGCCGTCCGGCGGAGACGCCGAGCTCCCGGGCGAACCAGCCGACCGAGCGGCCCGTCCGGTCCGGCTCGGCGATCAACCGGCCGAAGCGGGCCGCCAGTTCGGCAGCCCTCGGCGGCACCGGCCCGGGCGCCCCCGGCGCGGAGGCCCGCATCGCCCGGACCAGCAGGACGTGCAGGTAGGCCTGGAGCACGCCCGGGAAGCCGGCCTCCCCGGCCTGGAGCTCGCGCAGCATCTCGCCGAGCAGGCCGGTCAGCGCGCGGTCCTGGACGCGGTCCGGGCGCAGCCACGGGCGGCCCGCCAGCAGCCGCAGCAGGCCGAGGTCCTCGGGGTGCTTCAGCAGGAAGTCCTCGTTGAACAGCAGCACCCAGCCGCCCAGCCCGCGGGCCCGGGCCCAGTGGTGCACCTGGCCGGGCAGCACCACGCACAGGTGCGGCGGGTCGAGCGGCCACTCCACCAGGTCGAGCACGTGCGAGCCCCGCCCCTGGGTGACGTAGACGATCTCGTAGAAGGAGTGCCGGTGCGGGAAGGCCGCCCGGGACAGCGGTCCGATGGTGTCGAAGGAGCCCAGCGCGAAGGGCAGCACCCCGGGCGCGGGCACGTCCAGGTTGTGCAGCGGCACCTGGCTTCTGGACGGCCGGAGGGCAGGCAGGTCGGTCACGGCAGCAGTGTCGCCGGGCGACCGGGTGGTGGTCCAGACCAGCCCGCGGCGCGGGCGCCCGTTCCGCCGGGCCTACGGACGAGTAGCATCACGCGGGGACACCCCCCGACCCGCCCTCCCCCGAAGGACACCCGATGGCCAAGCAGCCCGAGATCGGTTCCGCCGTACCCGAGTTCACCCTCCCCGGCCTGCTGCTCGCCGGGGACGGCGCCGAGCGCCGCGACTACCGGCTGAGCGAGGCCAAGGGCTCGCCGCTGGTGCTGGTCTTCTACCCCGGCGACGACACCGCCGTGTGCACCAAGCAGCTCTGCTCGTACACCTCGGACCTGGACCGCTTCAAGGGCCTGGGCGCCACCGTCTGGGGCATCAGCCCGCAGGGACTGGACAGCCACGAGGCGTTCGCCCGCAAGCACCGGCTGGCCTTCCCGCTGCTGGCCGACACCGACCGCGCGGTGGCCACCGCCTTCGGCATCGCGGTGCCCGGGCTCGGGCTGCGCCGGTCGGTCTTCATCGTGGACGGCGACGGCACCCTGCGCTGGAAGCACGTCGCGCTGATGGGGCTGACCTTCCAGAACACCGGCACCCTGACCGAGCAGCTGGCCGCCCTGGCCTGAGCCCGGCCGCCCCGACCGCCGGGGGCGCGGACGCCGCGAGGCCCGCGCCCCCTGGCGGAGGGGCGCGGGCCTCGGGTCAGGCGTGCGGCGGCCGGCGGCCGCCCGGGGTCAGCGGCCCCAGCACTCCCCCGCCTTGCGGGCGATGGTGTAGTGGTCGACCTGGGTGCCGTCCTCGGCGAGGGCGGTGACCTTCATGGTGGCGGTCCGGCCGGGGTGCGCCGGGGCCACGTCCACCTTGATGAACGAGTAGCCGGTGTAGCGGACCCGGGACCACTCCACCGTCTCGGGCACCTTGGTGCCGCCCTTGGCGAAGTGGTAGGTGAGCACCGAGTCGACCCGGTTCTCGTGGCCCTCGTAGGTGTCGGGGGCGTCGAAGGAGTACAGGCTGCGGCCGGCCGCGCCCGCCGTCACGTAGACCACGCCGTCCTTGGCGGGCTCGACGGTGGCGCCGCTGGGCACCGCCCTGGAGACCTTGTTGCCGAGGATCGCGTCGGTGCGCTCGTAGACGTGGTTGTGACCGTTGATCACCAGGTCCACCCGGTACTTCTCGAACAGCGGCACCCAGGCCTCGCGCACGCCGCCCTCGGAGGCGTGCTGGTGGGTGGTCGAGAAGGCGCAGTGGTGGAAGAAGACCACCACGAAGTCGACCGTGTCGTCCTCGCGCAGCTCGTGCAGCTTGCGGTCCAGCCACTTGGTCTGCTTGCCGGCGGTGATCCCGAGGTTGGCCGGGATCTCGTACGAGACATCGTTGGCGTCCAGCGAGATGACGCCGACGTTGCCGTACTTGAAGGCGTAGACGCCGGGGGCGGTGCGCGGGTCCGGGCCGTTCTCCGGGAGGAAGAAGCGGGTGGACTCGCCGCCGTACCCGTTGTGCGAGTACCAGGCCTCCATGTCGTGGTTGCCGTAGGCGACCATCCACGGGATCTTCGAGGACACCGTCTCGGTCTGGGCCAGGAACTTGTCCCAGGTGGTGGCGTCGAAGACGGACTTGTCCGAGTCCTGGCCGGAGCCGGCCGGGTCGGCGTAGCAGATGTCGCCGGCGTGCAGGTGGAAGGCCGGCTTCTGGGCCAGGATGATGTGGTCGTTGCCGGCCGCGTGGGCGCTGACACCCTGGTCGCCGAAGGCGGTGAAGGTGAACGGCGCGAACGGACGGCCCCAGCGCCAGGACCGCTCGGGGGCGGTGCGGAAGGTGCTCAGGGTGGAGATCGCCTGCTGCGAGGCCGGGTCGAAGCCCTGGTGGCCGACACCGTAGTAGTAGGTGGTGTCCGCCTGCAGGTGGTCCAGCTTGACGTGCAGGTAGTACTGGTCGACGGGCTGGCCGGTCGGGGTGAGGGCCGGCGTGTGCAGCGCCCGGACCTCGGCCTCCACCTTGTGGCTCAGGTCCCACGGGTGCTTGCCGTAGCGCAGGAAGGGCTTCTTCACCGGGGCCGGCACCTGCCAGGAGACCCGGATCTGGCTGTCCGGCTCGGCACCGAAGGCCAGGTGACGGCCGATCGGCGCGACCAGCGAGCCGTCGATCCCGTCGGTGACGCCACGGGCCGGCGCGGCCGGGTCGGCGTACGCGGTGCCGGAGCCCAGCGCGCCGCCGACGGCCAGCGCACCGACCGTCACGGCGCTGGAGCGCAGCAGCTTGCGGCGGGACAGCGCGCTGCGCAGGTACTCGTGCTGCTCGGCCATGCTCATGCGGTCGGCGAGCTTCTCGGGCACGCCCATGCGTGGGATATCCATGGCCCAGACCTTCCCAGCGCGCGGTGGCGCGTGCACGGACATTCGATGAACGAGCGACTACCGGCGGGTCTGACGGTTCGCAAGGTTCCCCCATCTGTTCGCAAAGGGATCCTCTTTCCCGGGGTTGCCCGATCAGCCCGCCGGGCTCTCGCGATCACCCCGCCGGTGCAGGTGCGGCCGCCTCCTCGGCCGGCTCGAGCGGGTCGGCCGGCCGCAGCCGGCGGGCCGCCCAGACACCGCCCGCGACCATGCACAGGCCGCCCGCCGCGAGCAGGGTGTCGATCCGTCCGAAGTGCACCCCGGCCACGCTGGTGTCCAGGCCGCGCAGCGCGGTGCTGGCCAGGAACCCGGCCAGCGCCATGGTCGAGATGGCGGCGAGCTGCTGCACCGGCCCGATCACCGTGACCACCCGCCCGAGCAGGTGCTGCGGGGTGACCCCGAGCAGCAGCGGGCCGATCACCACGTTCACCGCGCCGACCGGCAGGCCGATCAGCGCCAGCACCACCACGGCGAGCGGCAGCGCGGTGAGCCGCGAGTACACCAGTACCCCGGCGCCGGTGAGCACCAGGCAGAGCCAGTAGATCCGGTGGTCGCTCAGCCGCCCGGAGACCACGCCCGCCAGCAGGCCGCCGAGCAGCGTGCCGACCGCGAAGCCGGCGCCCAGCGTGCCCAGCCAGGAGGCGGCGGAGTGCAGGTTGTCGGTGACGAAGAAGACGTCCAGCACGTTGAGCGCGCCGACGCCCAGGGTGTAGACGCAGACCGAGCCGAGCAGCGCCATCAGGACGCGGTTGTGCACGAAGAAGCTGATGCCCTCGCGGAAGTCGGCCCGGAAGGTGGACGGCCCCCGCCCGGCCGGCCGCTCCACCGGTGCCAGCACCAGCGACCTGATCAGCAGGAAGGAGAGCGCGAACGACAGCGCGTTGACCACCAGGGCCCACTGCACCCCGGCCGTGAACAGCAGCGGAGCCGCCAGCGGCGGCCCGACGATGCCGGCCGCGCTCCCGGTGGCGGAGGTCAGGCTGAACGCCCGGGTGCGGTCGGCCTTCGGGACGGCCGCGCCGATCACCGCCAGCCGGGCCGGGTTGAAGAACTGCCCGGCGCCCGCGCACACCGCGACCGCCAGGTAGACCAGCGTCAGGGCGAGCCAGGGCGGCAGCCGGTCGCCCGCCAGCGGCACCGCCAGCAGGGCCAGGATCACCACCGCCCGCAGCGCGTCGGTGGCCAGCATCAGCCGCTTGCGGTCCCAGCGGTCCACGAACACCCCGGCGACCGGCCCGACCAGCAGGGTCGGCAGGGCGGCCGCCATCAGCACGCCGCTGACCGCCGCGGGCGCCCAGCTCTGGCCCTTGGCGAGCACCGTGCCGACCCAGAGCAGCACGGTGGTGTCGAAGACGAAGTCCCCGACCACGGACACCGCCTGGCCCAGCCAGAGCCGGTGCCAGTTGCGGTTGCCGCGCAGTCCGGTGGCCGGCTCGGGCGGTGCCTCGGCGGGCACGGTGTCGGTCATCTCGCCTCCCGTGGGCGGTGCGGCGCCGGCCGGGCCGACGCATGGGTGAGCGCGCGCAGCAGCGATCCGCCGCCCGCGGGGGCCGGTCCCGGCTGCTCCGGCCGGAGCCGGGCGGCGGTCTCCTTGGCGCCGGTGGCGGCGAGTTCGGCCGCCAGCCGGTCGGTGAGCGCGGCCGTTCTGGCCGCCAGCAGCCGCTCGAACTCCGCCGGTTCGAGCCGGTGGAAGCCGAACGGCAGGCATTCGCGCAACTCCTCGGCCGCCAGGGCCCGTTCGACCTGCGGACGGAGCACCGCGGCCCAGGTGACCGGGCGCAGCGCCACCGACAGGTGCACCGAGGCCTCCTCGGTGGCGTCGCCGACGTGGACGAAGCCGCGCGGGATGTACAGGCACTCCCCGGCCCGCAGCACCACGTCCAGCAGTTCCTCCGGCTCCGGGCCCGCCCGGCCGGGGGACCACTCGCGCACCGGCCAGCGCTCCGCCGGCCGCGACACCCGCCAGCGCTTGGAGCCGTGCACCTGGCGCACCAGCACGCCCGCGGTGTCGTAGTGCGGGGCCACCCCGCGCGAGCCGGCCGGGGTGAGGAACGCGGCGCAGTACGTGGCGAAGCCGGTTTCGTCGGTCAACTCCCGGCAGAAGGAAGCCACTTGGGGGCAGTAGGTCTGCAACTCCTCCAGTACCAGGGTCGCCCCGGCGGCGACCTCGCGCTCCACCGCCCGGCCGTCCACCAGCGCCTCGCGCCGGCCGGCCGTCCGCTCCCGGCCGCGGCCGACCCGGGCGGCGGGCAGCTCCTCGCCTGCCAGGAACAGCCGGACCGAGGGCAGCGGCAGGCCGGTGGTGTGGATCAGCCGCTCGGCGGTGCGGGCGTCGAACACGTCGGAGAACGAACCCAGCGAGCGGGCCACGAACGGCTCCGCCTCCCAGTGCTCGGCGAGCCGATCGGCGTGGCCGACCAGGCGGGTCAGGGCGGACGCCATCCTCACACCCCCGCCCGGCTGCGCTGCGGGGTCAGCGCGGTGTGCAGCCGCCGGGTGACCTCGTCGAGCCCGGGCGGGGCCGGGGGCCGGGGCGGCGCGGGTTCGCCGAGCCGCAGCAGGACGCCGCGCACCAGCGGCGCGTCACCGCGGGCCTCCGCGAGGGCCGCGCGCAGCAGGATCCGGCCCTGCCGTTCCTGGTCGGCGTGTTGCAGCGCGGCGCCGAGGACGGCCCACCAGCGCGGCACGGTCAGCGGCGAGGCCCACGGGCCCGGCAGGCTGCCGATCGCCTCCACCAGCGGGCCGGCCAGGTCGGCCGCGCGCCGGTGCTCGCCGTGGTCGGCCGCGTGCGCGGCCAGGTGCAGGGTGCGGACCACGGCGAGCCGGCGGGTCATCGGGTCCGGGTCGGTGAGCGCGGCCGGGCCCGACCGTCCGGCCGGCCCGTCGACCGGGTGTCCGGCCGGTCCGTCGCCGAGCAGCCAGGGCGTCTCGGCGGCGTGCTGGATGCCGTGCGACGCCAGCGCGGGCCAGCGGGCGGTGAACCGGGCGGCCTCCGGTCCCAGCAGGTCGGGCCGGCCCCGCCGGTGGAGGATCTTGCAGGTGTCGCTGACCCGGATGTTGCGGGCCAGCGCCCGGATCCGGCGGGCCAGCGCCGGGTCCCCGGCGAGGTCATCGGGCCGCCAGTCGAGGTCCGCGGTGCGCGCCGCCAGCCCGTCGGCGATCCGCTCCAGGGCGGCCAGCCCGGCCAGTGCCCGGTCCAGGTCACCGGCGTACCCCTCGATCCGGACCAGGTTGACCTGCGGCTGGAGGGCGAGCGCGGCCAGCTGCGCGGACGGTCCGCCGGGCGGGCGGCGGCGGGCGTACGCGGTCTCGGCCCGGCACAGCGCCCGGGCGTGGTCCAGCCGGCCGAGCCGGAACTGCACCAGGGCGATCAGGTTGGCCGCGACGAACAGCGGTTCGGGCTCCTCGCCGGCCGCTCTGGCCAGCAGGGCGCCGGCCCGGTCGACGGCCGCGGCCTCGTCCTGCGGGACGCGTTCCTCGTCGGAGAGGTGTCCGAGCCAGTTCGCTACCGGTGCTGTCACCGTGCGGCCTCCTTCGCGGGCGCTGGCGGGTCCTGTACGGGCGGGTGCTGGGCGGGTCCGGTCGGTCCGGCCGGCTCCGGCGGTGGGGCCGGGCCGGCGGTGGCGGCCTCGCGGTCCAGCAGCCGCCGCCACAGGCCGAGGGCGGTGCGCTCACGGGCCCGGTCCAGGCCCAGCCGGTTGGCGTGCAGGTGGAGCACCGAGGCCAGCGCGTACCGGCGCCGGTCGGCGCCCTCGGGGCCGGGCCGGTGGAGCTCCAGCAGGCGGCCGTACTCGGCGGCGGGCCCGGCCCAGAGCGCGGCGACCTCCGCCGCCGGGCCGCCGCCGTCCGTCCGCAGCCGCCACAGCTCGCGGCCGTGCCGCCGGTGCTCCGCGGAGCCCGCCCGGGAGTCGGCCGACCCGGCCGCCACCGCGCGGCGCTCGGCCGGGTCGGGCAGCAGCAGGGCGGCCAACCGGTCGAGGGTGAGCGCGGCCAGCACGGCCCGGGGCAGTGCCGGCCGGCCGGCGAGCAGCCGCACCACCGCCGCGGAGTCGGCGCAGAACAACCGCTCGGCCGCACCGAGGAGTTCCGGCCCGCCGTAGCGGTCGGCCTCCGGGCGGTACTCCCGCACCGCCACCTCGTGCACCGGCAGCCGGCCGGCGCACGCCCGGGCCAGGTCGAGCAACTCCTCCAACCGCCCGGGGCGGTGCCGGACCCGGATCCGCAGGTGCTCCAGCGGATCGGCGTACCGGACGAAGAACAGCTCGACACCCGGGAGTTCGGGCACCAGCTCGGCCAGCAGGGCGTCCTGCCAGGGGCCGCGCAGGTAGAGGTGGAGCGAGACCCACTCACCGGACGGCCGCCCGGGCGGCAGGCCAGCAGCTACGCGGCCGCGCGCCGGGGCCGGCGACGGCGGGCCGCCCGGAGCCGCGCCGGCGGCCGAGGGCTCGGGTGGGCCCAGCCCAGCGGGCGGCGCAACACCGTGACCCGCACCGGCCCCGGACGGGCCCCCGGGCCGATCCGTCGCCGGAGCGTGTATCGACGGCACCGCCGCACTCGACGCACCCAACGCTGCTCCGGGGCAGGACAGTTCCGGCGCCGCCACGGCCGACGCGGCAGCGGCCGGCGCCATGGTGCTACCAGGCTGGGCCGGCTCCGGATCCGCCGCGGGAACGGCCGGGCCCGCGGACCGCCCGTCGGCAGCCCGGGCCCCGGACGGACCCACCGCAGCCGACGGCGGGACGCTGTGACCCGCACCGACCCCGGACCGGCCCTCGGTCCGGTCCACCGCCGACATGCGCACCACCTCGCCACCGGGGCACACCAGTTCCGCCAGGGCCACGGCCGACACGGCACCGGCCGGCACCGTAGTCACCCCGGGCCGGCCCGCGCGGGCGACCGCGACCGCCTCCGATCCGTGCCCCTGCGGCGCGGCGGGCCGGGCCGGGTGCGGGGTCGTCAGGGTGACCGGGACCACCGCCTCCAGGGTGTGGCGGCCGCCGTCGGGTCCGGTGACCGGTTCGGTGCCGGGGGCCGGGACGGCCTCCTGGAGCAGCAGCCGGCCCGCGCCCGCCCGGGCGAGGGCGTGCCGGAGGTGGGCCAGTGACACAGCGCTGTCCAGGTCGAGCAGCAACTGCCGCCCGGCGCTGACCAGATGGACGTACCGGGGAGCCAGCCAGTCGGCCGCCCAGGCCCGGACCCGGCCGGCGGAGCAGTCGCCGAGGTCGGCGCGCCCGACCTGCCAGCAGGCGGGCGAGAGCACCAGGCCGGCCCGCTCCAGCCGGGGCCGGAACGGGCCCCGCCCGGCCACGCCCCAGTCGAACGGGGCGGGGTGGCGGAACTGGTTGGCGGAGGCGTCCAGCAGGAAGCGGCAGACCGGTGGGGCCAGCCGCAGGTCCAGCCCGGAGCCCTGGGTGAGGTGCAGCAGCCCACCGGTGGCGGCCTCGCGCAGTTCGAAGCGCCCGTCCCGGACGCCGACCAGCACCTCGGCCAGGGCCAGGACGGGTGCGCCGGGGGCCGGTTCCAGGTCGACCGGGAGCTGCCGGCCGCGCCGCAGTTCCCGGGCCGTCACGTTGGCGGCGGCGGCCCGCTCGGGCCGGTAGCCGAGTTCCACGAAGCGGTGGCCCGGGGCGGCCGCCTCCTCGGCGTCGACCGCGGCCGCCAGGGCGGCCCGGGCGGGGCCGTCCAGCAGGTCGGTCAGCCGCCCGTAGGCCACCCCGGCGGGCACGGCGCCCGGGCCGCCGAGCGCGGCCCGTACCCGCCCGTCGGGGCCGTGGCCGATCCGCAGGCAGATGTCGGCCCCGGGCAGCGCCGGGCGGTCCAGATCGATCGGGCGCCCGGGGGTGAGGCGGGCGAGCAGGTCGTCGTCGAGTTCGCGGACCGGCTGCCGGCGTGCCAGCGCCTCGGCCACCAGACCGGCCAGCAGGTCGTCCCGGTCGTCGAACGGGGCCGGCCCGTCGCCGTCCAGCGCTCGCAGGTCGGTCAACGTGTGGACGGCGGCGAGGGCCGGCACCCGGGCGTGCGCGCCGTGGTGCTCGGTGAACGCGGTGGCCGCCCGGGCGAGGTGGCGGGGGTAGCGGCTGCCCCGGCCGACCAGGGCGAGCAGCCCGGCGGCCTGCTCGGCGTACCGGGCGACCGCCGGGTCGAGGGTGAGCGGCGCGGCGGGGCGGGCGACGGCGTCCAGGTGCAGGGCCGGGCGGGGTTCGGCGCGCAGCGCGGTGCGCAGCCGTCCGAGGGCGTCCGCGGGGGCGGCCGCGTTCAGCTCCGCGCACAGCTCGCGCAGCGGCGCCGGCGCCGGGCCGGGGCCGGTGGCGGGGCGCAGGAAGCCGAGCCGGAGCAGGTCGCGGACCAGCCTGCGGGCGGCGGCGGGCTGCCCGGGGTGGCGGCGGTCGAGCTCGGCCAGCAGGGCGGCCGGCGGGACGGGCCGGGCGGCGGCCGCGAGCACGGCGAGGAGCGGCGCGCTGCCGCGCAGCCAGCGGGCGGCGCCGCGGCCGGCGCTCTCCCGCCAGGGGTGGCCGTCGAGGGTGTGCACCAGGTCGGAGACCACGACCGGCCGGTCCCCGAGCTCGGCCGGGTCGGCGAGCGCGGCGGCGTCGGGGCGGGCGACCGGCCGGGGCGGCCCCGCCAGTTCCAGCCGGGGGTGCGGGCCGAAGTCCGCGGTGGCGACGGTGGCGGCCAGGCCGAACGGGGTGGGGCGGGTGCTCAGCCGGTTCAGGCAGCGGTCCAGGGCGAGGGCCGTCCGGGTGTCGGCCGGTGCGCCGGGGTCAGCCAGCGCGCGGGCCAGGTCGGGGGCGGCGTACTCGACGGCGGCGGCCGGCAGCGGGTCGTCCCGGAGGTCGGCGAGCAGCGCGCGGTGGGTTGCGGGCCAGCGCGGGTCCTCGGGCGGGCAGGCCGCGAGGAGGGCGCCGTACCGGTCGGCCGGCAGGGCCGGAATGCGCAGTACGGCCACCGGGGCGGCCCGGTAGCGGGGCGCGGCGGGGCCGGTCCGATCGGTCATCCGGCCCTCCCCACCTCCGCTGCGGAATATCCGGCGGACCGAGCGCTGACAATTGTCCGGACAATTCTTCGGCGGGCGGCGACCCACACCTTGCCGGCGGCACCCGTTCGGCCGTCGGCAAGGGGGATCAACGGTCGGCCGGAAATCAGTTGGCGGCGCAGCCGAAGTTGATGTTGGTGAAGCCGGCCTCGTCCTCGACGTCCGCGGCGTGGCCCTCGACGTCGGCCTCGGCGAGCTCGGCCTCGCGGGCGGCGGCGGCCAGCTCCTCGGCCTCGTTCTTCTCGAATTCGTTGGACATGAGCCCTCCCATGGGTTCAGGCGGTACCTGGGGCACGCTGCTGCGGCCTTTTCGAATTGTTGTCACCGGCCGGACCGGCGTCAACCGTCGCGGCGACATTTCGAAATACCTCCCGGCGACCCGAAAAATGGCAGGCGAAAACGACCCTCGGAGAATGGTGAAATACCCGTCGGTGCCATTCCGGTCACGGGACCGGGGCCGGCCCGGGGCTCGCCCCCTTGGCGTCCCGGGCGGCCGCCAGGGCCCGTTCGGCCCGCTCCGCGAGGTCGCCGCCACCGGCCGTGGACCGGGCGATCCGGAGCGCGGCGGTCAGCGGCAGCAGCAGCGCGCCCGCGCCGCGGACGGGGTCGAGCACCGCCAGCGCCAGGTCGAGCCGCTCGCGGGCGGCGGGGTCGCCGCGGGCCGCCAGCCGGGCCGCCGCCACCTGGTGGTGCAGCAGCCTGGCCTCCCAGCCGGCGCCGGGCGGTGGCGGACCCTCGGCCGGGGCGGGGCCCCGCTGGTCCAGCAGCCAGCCGGAGGCCCGGCAGCGGGCGGCGGCCGGTCCGGCACCCGCCGCCTCGAAGCACTCGGCGGCCGCGCGCTGCCAGTGCGCGGCCGCCGCCAGATCGCCGGACCACTCGTGCACGGCGCTGCGGAACTGGTGCAGCCCGGCCGACGCGGCCCGGTGGCCGACCCCGTCGAACACCTCCCCGGCCTGGTCCAGCAGGGCGTGGGCGAGGTCCGGCACCCCGTCGAAGGCGTGCAGCAGCGCGGCCGAGCAGCCGACCAGGGCGTGCAGCACCGGGGCCGCGGCGGTGTCCCGGCGCAGCTGGGCGCACTGCTCCAGCGCGTCCCGGACGGGACTGTCCCCGAAGGCCAGGCAGAGCGCGAGGTTGGCGTGGATCTCCGCGGTGCCGAGCCCGGCGCCGGCCGCGTGCGCACCGCCGTACGCGGCGGTCAGCAACCGCTCGCCCTGGCGGTAGTCGCCGGTGGCGATCGCGCCGAGCCCTTCGAGCAGCAGCAGCCGGGCCCGGGAGGCCTCGTCCCCGGCCTGCTCGGCGAGCCGCCGGGCGGCCCGGACCGCCGCCTCCCCGGCCGGGCGCAGCGCCAGTTCGTTGGCGCGCAGCTGGAAGGCGGCCGCCGGGTTGGCCGCGGCCGGACCGCGCGCGGCCGTCCGGTCGATCAGCTCCAGCGCCTGGACGGTCCGTCCGCAGGCCGCCAGCGCGTAGCTCTCGATGGCTGCCGCCTCCAGCACCAGCGCCTCGTCCACCTCCTCCGCACCGAGCGCCAACTCACCCGCCCGCGAAGCGAGTTCCACCGCGCGCTGCACGTCGGAGCGGCCGACCGCGCCGCGCGCCGCGGCGACCAGGCAGCCCGCCGCCAGGGCACTCGCCGCGGCTTCGGCCGCCGAGCCCGGGTCGAGTTCGCGGACGCAGCCGAGGGCCCGCTCGGCGTGCACGGCAGCCTGCTCCAGCACGCCGGGGGTCCGCGCGGCGAGCCGCCGCAGCCGGCCGGCCACCGCTGTGTGCAGCTCCGCCCGCTCGCCCAGCGGCAGGTGCGCGTACGCCACCTGGGCCGGGCCGCGGCAGTCGAGCCGCAACCGCCCGCCGTCCCCGGGGCGGCCGGCCGCCAGCCCGCGCTGCTCCAACTCGGCCAGGGCGTCAGCCAGTTCGGATGGCTCCAGACCGGCGGTGTCGGCCAGCTCCCGGGTGTCCACGGCGGTGCCCCAGGCGCCGACGCAGCCGAGCACCCGGCGGGCCGGACGGCCGAGCCGTTCGATCCGGGCGCCGAGCGCGGCGCTGGCCGAGGGCGCGACCAGGTCCTCGATCCCGTCGGCGGCCAGCGCCGCCAGCTGCTCCAGGAAGAGCGGGTTGCCGCCGCTGCGTGCCACCAGTGCGGCGGCGCCCGGCTCGTAGTGCAGCTCCAGGTCCCCGCCGGCGGCTGCCGGCTGCGCCTCCCGGTCCTCGCCGGCCACCGGGCGCAGCCGGGCGAGCAGCCGGTGGCTGTGCTCCACCGACAGCGCCGGCACCGAGAAGGCAGCCGGCCGGTGCCCGGGGCGCTCCGGCACCTCCCGCCCGGCCAGCACGAACACCAGCGGGCCGCAGCCGGCCGGCAGGTCGTCGATCAGCCCGAACAGCTCCTCGGGCGCCCACTGGACGTTGTCCACCAGGATCAGCACCGGTTGCCGGGCGCTCAGTGCGGCCAGCAGCCGGCCGATCCGCCAGCTCAACTCGGCGGTGGACGGGGCGATCCGGCCGCCCGCCGACCCGGTGTCCAGTTCGGCCGCCAGCTCGGCCTCCAGCCGCAGCAGCCTGGTGCGGCCGTGCGCCCCGTCGTCCCGGGCGCAGTCCAGCCGGACCACCGCGGCCCGGGCGGCCGGCGCCGAGCCGGCCAGCTGTCCGAGCAGCGCGGTCTTCCCGCTGCCCACCTCGCCGTCCACCGCCAGCACCGTGCGGCCCGGCCGGCCGAGGCCGGCCGCCAACTGCGCGGTCAGCCGGGCCAGCAGCGGGCGCTGGTTGACGAAGACCGGCGGCGCGGCGGCCGGGCGGGCGCCCGGCTCGACCACCCAGGCCTGCAAGGCGGTGGCGAAGCCCTTGGCGAGAACGGGTGCGACGGCCGTGCAGCGGACCTGGTCGCGGACCAGCAGCCAGCTGCGGACGTCGGCCAGCGTGCCGTCCGGGGGCGCGGCGGCCTGCAGCCGGGCGGCCCGGTTCATCACCGCGCCGATCGCGAAGGAGGAGTCCCGATCGGCCAGCACCACCTGGCCCGAGGCGATCCCGAACCGGGCCGACAGCGCGATCGTGCCGTCGTCCTCGGCCGCGAGCCGGTGCAGCGCGCGGTGTGCGGCGTGCACCGCGCGCAGCGCGTCGTCGTCGGCCGGCCGGTCGGCGCCGAAGACGCCGACCACGGCGTCGCCGATGAACTTCTCCACCCGGCCGCCGAATTCCTCGATCGCTCCGCGCAGCGTGCCGAAGTACCGCTCCAGCACCTGGTGCCAGCGCTCGGGGCTGAGGCTGGTGGCCAGCCGGGTGGAGCCGGAGATGTCGCAGAACGCGACGGTGACGAAGCGCAGGCCGCTCGGCGCGGCCTGGGCCGGCCGGCCCACCGGGCTGCCGCAGGCCATGCAGAACCTGGCCACCGGCGGGTTGACGGTGCCGCACCCGGAGCAGCCGGCCCCCGGCGCGGCCGCGGGCCCCGGGCCCGGCGGGGCGCCCGGCGGCGCGCCCGGTCCGGGCGGTGGGCTCACCACAGCAGCGCACCTCCCTCGATCCCGTGGCCCTCCACGTCGGCGCCGGCCTCGTCCAGCCGCCGCTTGACGTCCAGCAGCAGCTGGATCTCCTCGTCGGTCAGCGCGTCGAGGACGGCCAGCTGCTCGTCGCTCGCGTAGTCCAGGTCGAAGCCGAGCTCGGTCAGCCGGTGCGGGTCGGCCATGGTTCCTCCGTAGGGTGCGGGCGCCGGCCGGCCGGCCGGAGCAGCGGGGCGAGGACGTCGGCGAGGCCGCCCGCGCTGGTGGCGGCGGCGGTGAGCAGCAGCCGGTGCTGCGGGTGGGTGAGCCGGCGGGCGTCCAGGAAGGCGAGCAGCGCGCCGCCGTGCCCGGCGTCCAGGACGGTGTGCGCGGCCAGGGTGCGGAACGCGGCGGCGGGCAGGCCGGTCCCGGCGGCCAGCCGGTCGGCGGTCCCGGCCGGCGGCGGGTACCACTCCAGCAGGGCGATGTGCCCGAGCAGGGCCAGCGGGTGGGCGTGCCGGATCCAGTAGGCGGGCGCGCCGGCGAACCGGGCGACGGCGGGGGCCGGTTGGGCGGCCAGCAGCTCCGCCGGGTCGGCGCCGGTGGCCGCGTAGTCGTCGAGCAGCCAGCGGTCGTGGCCGTGCTCCTCGGTGAGCTGGCCGGCGAGGTACGGGGCGAGCTCGGCCGACAGCGGGTCCGGGCGGCGCAGGCACTCGGTGACGGCGTCGGCGAGCAGCGGGGTGGTGGCCCGCACCACCTGGTGGCTGATGCGCAGCCAGGCCCGGTACCGCTGGACGCCGGGCGGGCCCGACCAGCCGTCGCCGTGCCAGAGGCCGGCCGCGACCGAGCCGAGGGCGGGGGCGAGCCGGTCCAGCAGCAGCCGCAGCCGCCGGCCGGCCGGGAGCGGGCTCAGCTGCTCGGGCGACATCGCCGGACCTCCTCGCCGCCGGGTGCCACCAGCTCCAGGACGGCCGCGGCCCGCGGGTCGGCCTGCACCGCCCGGTGGGCGGCCCAGCAGGCCTCGCAGATCCCGGCGTGCTCCGCCCCGGCCAGCGCGCCGAAGCCGGGCAGCGCGGCGAGCGGACCGGGGCCGGTGGTGGCGAGGACCCGCAGCAGCGGGCTGCGGGCGAAGCCGTCCAGGGCCGCGGTGAGTCCGGCCGCGTCACCGGTCCGGTGCCGCAGCGCGGCGGGGCCGGCGCCGGTGATGACGCTCTCGTTGCAGCAGCCGGTGACGGTGCCGTCGTAGCGCACGGTGGGCGCCGCCGCCGCCAGGCAGGGGCCGAACGCGGTCGCCGGCCGGGGCGCGGGCGGCGCGAAGAGCGCGGCGCCCCGGCCGGTGGCGAGCGGGGCGGTCGGGTACAGCTCCGCGTGGTCCGGCCAGCCGTCCCCGAACTCCTCGGCCAGCAGGGCGCGGACGAGGTCCAGGCGCCCGGGCCGGTCGATCACCTGGAGCACCGGGTGGCTGCCGGCCCCGGCCACGGCACGTACCGCGCGGCGCAGCCGGTCCCGGCCGAGCCGGGCCAGGTGGTAGTCGTCGACGCCGAGGAAGACGGTGGCCGCCTTGCGGAGCAGGGCGTCGATCCAGGACGGGGTCCGGGCGCCGGCCCAGTGGCCGGCGGTGAACAGCACCACGGCGAGCCGGGCGTCGTGCAGCCGGTCCACGGCCAGGGTCAACGCCCGCCGCTCGGCGAAGGGTTCGCCGCCGGAGACGGCGACCGCACGCAGGCCCGGCCGGGTGGCCAGGGTGTCCAGCAGCTCGCCGAGCAGGGCCAGGTCCTGCGGCCCGGGGCTGTCCGGCCGGGCGGAGACCGAGCAGTGCGCGCAGCCGACCGGGCAGCGGTCGGTCAGGTAGAGCAGCACACTGGCGCCGGGGGTGCGGCGCAGCGTCAGCACCTGGTCGAGTCTCATCCGGCCCACCCCAGTTCGACCAGGTCGGCGTAGTCGGCGAGGGCTCCCCGGGCCAGCGCGAGGCGGCGCGGCGAGCGGGCCGAAGTCAGGGCCAGCACGGCGCGTTCGATCCGCTGCCCGGCGGGGTCGGCCAGCCGGTCGGCGGCGCCGGCCGCGCTGGCGGCGGTCAGCCCCAGGCAGCTCCCGCAGGCGTCCGCGGCGCAGCCGCCGGCCGGGCCGTGGAGCTCGCGGGTGGCGACCGGGCCGAGGGTCCGGACCGAGCGCAGCAGCGGGTCGGCGAGGGCGCGCTCGCGCAGGACGGGCCAGGGGTCCCGGGCGGCGTGCCCGAGGACCAGGTGGGCCGGTCCGCCGCCGCGCAGCAGGCTCTGCCGGGTGCAGGCGTACACGGTGCCGTCCTGGTCGACCAGCGGCCAGTGTGCGAACTCGCACGGTCCGCCGCCCCGGGCCGCCCCCGGGGCCGGGGCGGGCAGCAGGTCCCGGGCCCGTCCGGTCGGCTGCACGGCGCTGACCAGCATCGGCAGCCGGGCGCCGTAGCGCCGCCGGACCTCGGCGACCAGGCCGTCCAGGTAGTCGCGGCCGGCCGGGCCGGGCAGCGCGGTGACGTGCAGGCTGGCGGCCGGGACCAGGTCGAGGACGGCGTCCAGCGCGGCGAACACCTCGGCCCGGCCGACCTCGCGCTCGTGCTGGGCGTCGAGGCTGGCCGCGAAGTGGTGCAGGCCCGCGACGGCCCGGCGGATCGCCGGGGGCAGACCGCCGCCGCGTGCGAAGAACATCCCGGAGAGCAGCGCCGAGCGGGCCCCGGCGCGGGCGGCCGAGGCGGCCAGCTCGGCGACCAGGGCCGGGCGCAGCAGCGGTTCGCCGCCGGACATCAGGATCAGCTCGGGCCGGCACCCGGGCTCGAAGCCGGCGACCAGCCGCCGGAACGGGCCGCCGGCGGACTGGGCGGAGTCCATCGTGGAGTCGGTGGAGCAGTGCGCGCAGGCCAGTGGGCAGCGGTCGGTGAGCGCGAGCAGCAGCCCGGCGGCCGGCCGGGCGCCGAGGGTGAGGAGTTCCGCCAGGTGCACCGCCGCCACCCCCCGGCTACCGGTCGGTCCGCAGCAGGTCGGCCACGGCCGCCAGCAGCGCCTGGACGGCTTCGCCGCGCGCCCCGTCGGCCTGCCGGGCGGCGGCCGCGATCCGGGTCAGCGGGTCCTGCTCGGGCCGGGCCGGCGGGCGGCGCCGCTCGGCCAGGCTGAGCGCGAGGACCGCGGCGCTCTGGTTGGCGAGTTCGGTGAGCAGGTCCATCGCGTCCAGGTCGCCGATGCCCTCGACCTCGGGGTCGAGCACCTCCAGGACGCCGAGGATCTCGCCCCGGTGCTCCATCGGGACGGCCAGGATCACGTCCGGCACCAGCCCGGTGCTCTCGGCGAAGCCCTTGTCGAAGCGGGCGTCCTCGGCCGCCCCGCGCACCACCATCGGCTCGCCGGTGTTGGCCACCCAGCCGGCGATGCCGTGGTCGCCCGGGATGGCGATCCCGACCAGGCGGTCCTCGCCTACCCCCGAGGACGCCTCGAAGACCAGGGTGCCGTGCTCCTCGTCCCGGACGAACACCGAGGCGGCCGCCGCCGCGAAGGACAGCCGGGCCAGCCGCACGGTGGAGCGCAGGATCTCGTCGAGCTGGTCGGAGGTCACTCCGGTCTCCTCGGGGCGATGTTGTCGGCGGTGGCCGCCAGGACGTGCCGCAACTGCGGGGTGCCGAAGCCAGGGTGGCGCTCCAGGATGCGCGCGCACAGGCCGGTGATGTGCGGGGCGGCGAAGCTGTTGCCGGAGACCCGGCGGGTGGCGCCGCCGAGCCAGGGCGCCGCGACGTCCACGCCGAGCGCGAAGAAGTCCACCGGCGGACGGGGGTTGGACTCCACCCGTTCGGGGTCGGCAACCGCGTGCGCGCCGACCGAGATCACCGAGGGGAATCGCCACGGGTAGCTGTCCACCGGGCTGTTGTGCGCGGCGGAGATCAGCGTCACGCCCGCGAACCAGGCCTCGTCGGCGAGGTCGTGCAGGCGCTCCTTGAAGTGCTCCCGGCGGGTGGAGAGGCTGACGTTGATCAGCGCGAACCGCTCCGCCACCGCCCACTCCAGCGCGGTCAGCAGCGCGTCGCCGTTGCCCTGGAGGTTGCCGCCGAGCACCCGGACGCTGGTGAGTTCGCAGTCCGGGGCCAGCGAGCGGACGATCCCGGCGCAGGCGGTGCCGTGCCCGGCCACGTCGCCGCCGGTGTCCTCGGTGATCGACCAGGCCCGGGGGGCCGCCGGGTCGGACCCGGCGGGCTCCCGCGCGGCGGCCAACTGCCGTACGCCGTCGCCGATCTGCGGATGGCCGGCGGTGACGCCGCTGTCCACGATGCAGACCCGCACCCCGCGCCCGGTGGCGCCGCCCCAGGCCCAGGCCCGGCTGACCGGCGCCGGGGCGGCCAGGTGGCCGGGGTCGCAGCTCTCGCCGACCGAGGTGTGTGCGAAGCGGATCGTCCGGCGGGCGGCCGGCGCGGCGCCGCTCACCACTGCTGCCCCCGGTCCTGCTGCTCCCCGTTCTGCTGTTCCGGCGCATGGGCCGGCCCGGGCGGCAGCGGGGTGAAGCCGCGCCGCCGGACGGCCAGGTCGAGGCGTTCGGCCCAGTTGAACTTCACGCTCGGGCAGGGCAGGTGGCCCTCGCGCCAGAGCTTGGGGCAGGAACCGCCGCAGACCGGCAGGATCGGGCAGCGCGAGCACTGCGCGGCGCCCGCCCCCACCTGCTCGTACCAGTCGTCGAAGGCGCCGGCCGGCCGGGCGGCCGAGCCCACCAGGTCGGCCACCTCGGCGACCACCCCGGCACTGCCGGCGCCGGGGACGAGCGGGTGCTCGGAGCAGGAGTAGATCCGGCCGCCGGGGTCGATGATCTCGCCCGAGCGGGTGGTGGCGGTGCAGGTGGTGCGGACGGTCGCCACCGGCAGCGGGGCGAAGTGCAGCCCGAGCGCCTCCGCCGTGCGCAGCCACTCGGCCTCGCGGGCCGCGTAGGCGCGGGCGGCGAGTTCCACCTCGGAGACGTCGTTGCCCCAGGAGTGCACCGCGATCAGGTGCAGGGTCACCTGGGGGTGGGCCAGGCCCAGGCAGGCCAGGTCGTGCAGCAGCGGGGTGACACTGTCCTCGTTGCCCCGGTCGATGTTGACCCGGATGCCCACCCGCAGGCCCGGCGCCAGCCCTCCGGCCAGCGTCTCGGCGAGCACCGCGACGGTCCTGCGGAAGCTGCCCCGGCCGTTGCGGGTGATCCGGCGCCGGTCGTGCACCTCCTCGGGCCCGTCGATGGTCAGCTCCATCTCCTCCAGCGCGCAGTCGCGGTGCAGCGCGGCCAGGGTCCGGACGGTGAGCAGGCTGCCGTTGGTGGCCATCCGGGCGGTGTAGCGGGTGCCGTGCGCGGCGGCGGCCGCGGTGAACCGGGCGCTCAGCTCGCGGATCACCCGCAGCGCCAGCAGCGGCTCGCCGCCGAACCAGGTGACCGAGACGGTGTCCACCGCCGGGTCCGCGATCATCGCCTCCACCCGGCGGGCGACCCGCTCGGAGCGCTCCCGGTCGTGCGCGGCCTTGACGTGCTCCTGGCCGCAGTAGCTGCACGCCATGTTGCAGTAGGCGGTCGGCATGATGGTCACCGACCGGGCCGAGCCGCGGGCCGAACCCGTACGCAACCCGTCGGTGACGGTGGCGAGTTCGTCCTCCTCGCGGTCGACCAGCGCGTGCAGCGCGGCGAGCCGCCCGCACTCCTCGGGGCCGAGCCCGGCCAGCGCCGCCGGATCGCCCGAGCGCAGCGCCTCGGCGCTCGCCCGGTCCAGCGGGATCAGGGTGGCGGTCCGGGTCGCGTAGCCGAACCAGGCCTCGCCGCCGCCCGGGCCGCGGTACGCCCGGTCGCCGATCAGCAGGTAGCGGCTGGGGACCAGGCCCGCCGCCGCTCGGACGGTCGGTGCGCTCACGGTGCCTCCCGGTGCTGGGGTTCCGGTGCCCAGGACGCGGACGCGCCCAGGGTGATGCGCAGACCGGCCGAAGCCGTCGAGTACGGGTGCTCCGGGTCGACCACGAGCCGCAGCGTCACCTGCGGCGGGCCGCCGACCGGGCGGCAGCGCACCGCCGCCAGCCGGTCCAGGCGGTGCACGGTGACGGCCCGCTCCAGCAGTCCGAGCAGTACCGGGTCGGCGCACCGCACCTTGTCGACCCGGCCGTCCGCCAGCTCCACCGAGACCGGCCGCTCGCCCAGCGAACCACCCAGCCGGGTGGGCCGGTTGATCCGGATCAGCCCGTCCGCGTGGAACTCGCCGTCGGCCGCGCCGACCGGCCAGTGCACATGGCCGCCGGGCAGCTGCTGCACCCGGCCGGGCTCCGCCGGGCCGTCCTCGACCCGGGGCGGGCGCCCGGCCGCCGGCCGCAGCAGCAGTTCGGCGCCGCCGCCGGTGCCCACCCGGACGGCCGGCGCGGCGGCGGTGGCGGCGCACAGCTCGGCCAGCCGCGCGGCCCGGACGGCGGGCTCCTGCCAGTCCGGCACCGGCAGCTGGACCGCCGCCAGCGAGGCCGGCAGCCGCAGCACCGCGTGGTCCAGCAGCTCGGCGCAGAGGAAGAACGCCGCCTCCCGGCCCGCCGCCCGACCGCCCCGCAGCTCGGCCAGCGCGCCCAGCACCAGCCGGCCCGTCCGCACCTGGCTCCCCGGGTCCGCGGCGACCATCCGCACCGCGACCCCGCCCGCCCGCGCGGTGGCGGCCAGCCAGGCGGCCTCGCCCGCCCGTCCCCGGTCGAGCGCCACCACCAGCCGGTCGCCGGCGGTCAGCCGGAGCCGGTCGAAGAGTACGGACCGGACGGCGAGCCGCTCGGCGGGGTCGGGTGCCAGGATCTGGGCAGAGGGCATACGGGCGGCCTTCACGGGGTCGGGGGCCGCCCGCGGGGTCGCGGATCGGCCGGGCGGGCGGGGCACGGCGGGCGTGGTCGGTTCCGGTCGTCCTGAGGGTCCGGCGGCCCGGCCCCGGCCGACCGGCCGGTCGGGATGTCCGGAAAACTGCGGTCGCTCGACCGGCCCCCTGGCCGGGCACATCGCCCTGTGGGATGTTCGGCGCAGGCCCCCAGCTCCCCCCACGAGCCGGCTCAGGCCTACGATCCACTGCTGTGACGAACTGTCAGACTCGTTTCGGGTCAGAGCATTTGACAGTTTCCCGAGCGGTCCGTCGACCGTCCAGCGCGCGGATCTGGCAGCAACCTGCATGTCCCCAACGTGCAGCGAACCATGACCGGGGGTACTTCCTTGCCGGACACCACGGCTCCCGATCCCGTACCGCGGCTCGATCCCGCCGCCGTCCGGCTCTTCGACCTCGCGCTGGCCCGCGGCCGGCTCGACCGCACCCGCCCCGACCGGGAGGCGCCCGACCTGGACCGGGAGCAGTACGACCGGGCCTGCGAACTGCTGCTGCGGCTACGGCTGCTGCGCCCGGTGCCGCACCGGCCCGACCAGCTCGTCCCGATGAGCCCCGAGCTGGCCGCCGCCGGCGTGACCGCGCCGCTGGAGGAGGGGATCGCCCGGGCCGCCGAGCAGGTCCGGGAGATCCGGGCGGAGTTCGGCGCGCTGATGCCCCGCTACCGCTCCGCCCGGCACGGCCGCACCCGACGCGATCCGGTCGAACTGCTGACCGACCCGGTGGTCGCCGCGGCGGTCTTCGCCGAGGAGGCCGCGCACTGCCGGGAGGAGCTGTTCACGGTCTCCCCCGGCGGACTCGCGCCGGCCGCCGGCGGACTCGGCGGCCCGGACGGCCAGGACGGCCCCGGACTGGCCGCGCTGGCCCGCGGCGCCCGGCTCCGCACCCTGTGCCGGGCGGTGCCCGCCGCCCCCGGACCGCCGCGGGCACGGATCACCCGGCTGATCGCGGCCGGCGCCGACTACCGGGCGCTGCCCGAACTGCCCGGCCCCGCCACGGTGATCGACCGCAGCACCGCCTTCCTCGGCCGCAGCGAGCCGGACGGCAGCCCGAGCACCGTCCTGCTCCGCGACCCCGGGGCGGTCGCCCACCTCTGCCAGGCGCTCGACCTGCTCTGGGCCACCGCCACCCCGTGCCACACCCGCCGCCCGGCGGGCGGGCGGGGACAGCCCGGCAGCGGGGTCCACCGGGCCGTGGTGCGGATGCTGGCGGAGGGCGCCAAGGACGAGGTGATCGCCCGCCGGCTGGGCGTCTCGCTGCGCACCTGCCGCCGGCACATCGCGGAGATCCTGGAGAGTCTCCAGGCCGAGAGCCGGTTCCAGGCCGGGGTCCTGGCCGAACGCACCGGACTGACCACCGCCGGGCCGCCGCCGTGACCCGCACCGCCCGGCCCGCGCCCCGGACGCCCCGCAGCACCCCGGAGCGCCCCCGGCGCAATACCGCACTGTGCCCCGCACGCCGCGGGCCGGCCCGGTAGCATCCGGGGAGCCGAGCCGGGAGGACGTCATGACGGTGATCGCGGTGACCGGCCACCTGGACCTCACCGCACCGACCGTCCGGCTGGTCCGCGACGCGCTCGGCCGGCTGCTGGCCCGGCACCCGGCCGCCGAACTGACCGGGGTCTCCTGCCTCGCCCGCGGCGCCGACGCGCTGTTCGCCGACGCCGTGCTCGCCGCCGGCGGGCGGCTGGTCGCGGTGATCCCCTCCCCCGCGTACCGCGACTCGGTCGGCGCCGGCTACGCACCCGAGTTCGACCGGCTCCGGGCGGCCGCCGCCGAGGTGCTGGTGCTCCCCTTCCCCACCCCGGGCGCCGAGGCCTACGAGGCGGCCAACACCGAACTGCTCCGCCGGGCCGACCTCCTGGTCGCCGTCTGGGACGGCCTCCCCGGCAACGGCCGCGGCGGCACCGCCCACATGGTCACCACGGCCCGCCACGCCGCCGTACCGGTCGAGGTCATCTGGCCCCCCGGCTCCCACCGCCGCACCACCCTGACGTGACACGGCCGTTGGGGATGCTCGGCCACCAGGCGCAGCTCCCGCGGGCCGGTGTTCGGAGCGAGCGGCCACCCCGGAACCGGCCTCCACGAACGGGGCGCACTCTCGGCGGAGTGATCAGTCGAGGCAGAACTCGTTGCCCTCGATGTCCTGCATCGTGATGCACGACTCGTTGACGCCGTCGGCGCGCTGCGTCAGCACGTGCTGTGCGCCGAGCGCCGTCAGCCGTGCGCATTCGGCCTCGAGGGTGGCCAGGCGCTCGTCACCCACGAGCCCGGTGCCGGCCCGCACATCGAGGTGCACCCGGTTCTTGACGACCTTGCCTTCGGGAACTCGCTGGAAGAGCAGGCGCGGGGCCACACCCGAGGGATCGGTGCACGCGAAGTAGATCTCGTCCTCGGGCGGCAGCGAGCGGTGGTACTCCTCCCACGTGGCAAAGCCCTCCGGGACCGCCGGCATGACGTACCCCAGCACCTCGCACCAGAAGGCGGCGAGGCGCGCGGGCTCCGCACAGTCGAAGGTCACCTGGAACTGCTTGATCGTTGACATCGACGCACCATAACAGGGGACTTGCTCATCCCCCAGGTCGGGAGATCCGCACGCGGTCGGGCGGAGGGCCGGTTCCCGCTGTCGGGCCGTGCGGTCGGTCTACCGCTTGGTGCCGTCCACGATCAGCGGGGTGCCGCCCGCGCCCGAGCCGCACGGGCTGGCGTAGACCGGGTTCTTGTCGGCCGCGGCCTTGAAGGCCTCGATGCACTGGCTCATCAGGATCTTGTCGGTCAGCGAGTTGGCGATCACCGCGTTGGCCTGGGCGGTGCTCTCGGCCTCGATCTTCCGCTGCTCGGCCTGGGCCTTGGCGGTCAGCACCGCCGCCGCGGCCTGCTCGGTCGCCTGGTCCTGCTGGATCTTCTGGTCGATCGCCTTCTGCAGCACGTCGTTCGGCTTGACGTTGCGCAGGTTGACCCCGTTGACCACGATCCCGCGCGGGCTGAGCCGCTCGGTGATCGCGCGCTCCATCTCGGAGTTGATGACCTCGCGCTGGCTGGCGTACCCCTCGACGCTGGTGTGCTTGGCGAAGACGTTGCGGACGATCTCCCGGGTGTCCGGGTAGACCAGCCGCTGCTGGACGCTCTCCGAGCTGCCGGACAGCCGGTAGAGCGCCAGCGCGTGCTCCGGGTCGATCGACCACTTCACCGTGACGTCGACGTAGAGCACCCCGCCCTCGGACGACCTGACCTCGACCGTGTCGTCCCCGGTGAGGTTGAGGTCGGTGGGCCGGGTGGAGAAGGTGGTGACGTCGGTGAGCGGCGACTTCAGGTGCAGGCCGGGCTTCCAGGTGTTGCCCACCGAGCCCAGCGAGCTGGGCACCGCCACCTCGTACGGCTCCACCACGTAGGTGAAGGAGCTCAGTCCGAGCAGCAGGCCGACGGCGGCCACCACGACGCCGATCGCGGTCGCGAACCGGAAGTCGGCTATCGAACGACGCTTGAGCACCACCAGCGCGAGGCCGGCGACAAGGAGCAGGACCGAGAAGTAGAACATCGCCGCATCTCCTGGGTTGGGGCGTCAGGACATCTGCAGCGTAGGGAAGGCAGCGTGTCCTCGACGGCTGAATCCCGATCTTCGCCGTCAACTGGGGTGGACGGCAAGGACCGTGACCGGCCGTTCAGCCGGCCGACGCTCCCCCGAGCCCCTCCCGCACCCGGCGCGACACCTCGAAGGCCTGGAGGTCGAGCACGCCCGGCGCCTCGGCCACGCCCGGCCCGCCGGCCCGTACCCAGCCGGTGATGTCGTCCAGCATGTCGTCCTGGAACACCCAGCCCAGCCAGACCGGCCTACCGCCGGCCCGCCGGCCCTCCGCCGAGGGGCTGACCACCACCACGTTGGCGTGGTCGCAGACGTCCAGGCAGTCCACCACCCGGACCTTGCCCGCCGCCCCGACCCCCGCCCGCAGGCGGTCCACCTGCCCGACGTGGTCGACCCCCGGGTACTTGGCGGCGACACCGCAGCAGCACCCCCGGCAGACCGTGACCGTCACCGGTGCGGGCGGTGCGGCGGGTTCCTTGCGGGACGAGCGGGGCATCGGCTTCCTTCCACCAACCTCGGGGCGCCGCCGCCATGATCGCCACGGCGGCCCCCAGGATTCTGCCGCACGCCCGCGGGCACACCGCACCCCGCCCTCCCGCCCGGGACCGACCACAAGGGCGTCGGGACCTGTCGCCCGCGCGGCGGGACCGCGAGGCCACCAGAGCGGACGACGCCCCCGGTCGATGGCTGGCATGCGATGTCCTACTCGCGAGTATCATTGACCCTGACATGCCGGAACGTGATCGAGTTTGACCGTGGTCGCCGGCCGCCGACCAGCTCGCGCGCCGGTTACCGCTGTCGCTGGGGGGCGACATGCAAGTACAGACGTCTGCGCGTGACAGGGGAGCCGCCCAGCGGGCCGAGGACGTGCTGGCCATGCAGCGCGAGGCGCGCAAGGAGGGCACCCGGTCGCTTCTGCGCTGGTTGGCCGTGCGGGTGGGCGCGCGGGTCCAACTGACCGACGCCACCGGAGCAGCGGTGTCGGCCGTGGCGGACCGGCTGGACGGTGAGGAGGCCGAACTCGTCGTCCGGGGGGTCCGTGAACTCACCGCCCGCCGAGTGCGCTCGATGGTCGTCCACGGTGAGAGCCACACCACTCTGCTCTTCCCCCTGGATGACCGGCGCGGGATCCGCGCACCGATTCTCACTGCGATCGTCACCCGCCCCGCGCCGTCCGGCCTGCCCGTGTTGCTCGCGGACGCCACGTCGGCTCTGAGCCTGTGCTGGCGGGCGGAGCGCCTCGAGCAGAACGGGCAACAGCTCGCACGCGCCGAGACGCGCAACCGGGAGGCGGTGCTCCACCTGGTGATGAACGGACACCTGTCTGCCGCCAGACAGGTCGCGGGGGCATTGCATCCGCCGCTCCCTCCGGTGATCCTCTTCTACGTGGTCGAGTGCCGGCCGGGCGTGCGCAGGCACCTTGCAGCCCGCTGCAGGGAAGCAGCCGCGGGCGCCTGGGTCGTGGAGTGCCCGGTCTACGCCGACCACCTGCTGGTGATCGCGCCCGCCGACGCCCCGGCGCTGGAAGGCGCCTTCACCGCCCTTGCGGACGACTGCCTGGTGGGAGCGAGCGAGGAGCTGCCGCTGCGCGAGACAGCCACCGGCTACGCCCAGGCCTTTCACGCTCTCGCCGTGGCGCGCCACCAGCCCGACCGCCATGCGAAGTTCGCGGTCCGACCGGATCTGGCGCTCACCCTCGGGCCGGCCGCGACGTCCTGGGCCTTGGACGTGCTCGCGCCCTTGCACGCCCATTCGGCCAAGCGGGCTCAGGATCCTGACGGCGGGGAACTCGCAGCCACCGCCGCCTCGTGGCTGGCCTTCTCGTCGCAGGCGACCGCTCACCTGAAGATCCACCGGAACACACTGTCCGCTCGTCTCAAGCTCATCGGGGACCTGCTGGACCTGGACCTCGACCGGCTCGCCGACCAATCGCTCCTCTCGCTGGCCCTGCGTGCGGCATCGTTGCCTGCTGCTGCGCGCGGGCGGGCCACCGGCGGCGGTTCCGGGGACTCCCTCGACGATCTGCTGGCCCGACCGGCTGCGGTGGAATGGGCCCAACGCCAATTCGGCCCGATCCGCTCGGCATCCTCGTCGGACGAACTGGCCCTCACGCTCACCACCTATCTGGCCCATGACGGGCGTCTCGATCCGACTGCCGCCGCGCTCCGCCTCTCGGCCACCGCCACGCGGAAGCGATTCGCCCGCATCGAGACGCTGCTGGAGCGCTCCGTGCTTCGCTCCCCCAGCGCGCGCCATGACCTGTGGCTCGCGCGGCGTGCCGTCGTTCTCGCGGGAGGCACCTGACCCTCCGTCTCCGGCGGTGCGGCGCCCCGGCCCGGCCCGACGACGGGCCCGGAACCGGCTAGTGACTTGAGTCCACGATTTTCTGGGCGATGACCAGGGTGTGGTCCAGGGCACGGAGCTCGGTGGTGAGGTCGGCGAGGTTCTGGTCGACCGCTTCGGCCTGAAGGCGGGCTTCGGCGGCGTGCCAGACTTCGGCCACATGGTGGGTCTCGCGGCAGTCCAGATCGGCGACGGCCGTACTGATCTCGGTACGGGTGGCGCCGACGGCACCGGCGTGGAAGGCAGGATCGTCGTTGGCCTCCATCGGCGCGTTGTAGTGGAAGCCGCGCTCGGCCATGCAGGCGGACCACTCGGCGAAGACCTGCTTGACATCGGGTTCGTTCATCGACCGGGGGTAGGAGGCCGACATGAGGCGGTCGGCGACAGGGGACGGGCCCCGGGCGTCCGTGGCCAGCGTTCTCCGGGCCTCGCCGCTGCAACCGCCCTCGGGCACCGGCTTGCCACCGACCACGCCCTGCCGGGCCTGGGGGCCGGCTGCGGCGAGCACATCGGGAGGCAGGTCGGTGCCGGACACGACGACGGGGGTGTCCGGCGACTGCCGGGGCCGGTTGCTCCGATCACGTAGTGCGGCGTCGTAGCGGGCCTGCTGGACGTCGTCGAGCTGGTAGCCGCGACGCGCCGTGAGCTGGCGGTCGTGGATGCCGTAGCGCCAGTCCATGCGGTTCTTGGGCCCCAGTGGCGGCAGCTCGGGCTCGGGAGCGAGGGTGATGCCGTAGCCGTCGGCACATTGCCGGGTGAGGATCTCCCGGGCCCGGCCGATGGTGTTCTCCTGGGCCGCGGTCGGCTGGTAGTTCATCAGCGGCAGTGTCCAGGTCGACGGATCGCCCGTCGGGGCACCGGGGGAGCCAGGGGGGGTGGAGACCACCGCAGGCCCGGACTGCGCGCCGGCGCAACCGGCCAGGGCGGACATGATCAGGGCGGCGGTGGCCGACAGGGCTCTGCGGTGGCTTCGTCTCAACATGGTTACGAATGGCCGCCGGTCAGCAGGCCGCGAAACTGATGGACTTGTTGTTGTTGTACGTGGCCGACAGGTTCGTGCCGTTGTTGGGGAAGATCTGGTCGGTGGCACCCCGGTACCAGGAGTTGTAGTGCACGGTCGCGCAGTAGCCCCGGTACCAGTTGTAGGCCGACGCCGCGTTGTTGGCCACGTTCTGGCCCGCACCATTGCCCTTGTCGCAGAAGCCCATGGGATAGGTGCCGGGGTAGCTGCCGCCCGGCTCGAGCCGGGCCAGGTCGGGCAGGGAGTGGCCGATGTTGACCCAGGCCCCGCCGTAGTTCGAGTTGTAGTAGAACCGGAAGCGGAACTCCTCCGACTGGTCGGCACACTGCTCGGGGTTGGTGTACGTCTCGGAGGCCCCGCCCCGGGTGGGGTCCCCCTCGGCATGGGCGACGCCGGAAGCGCTCAGAGCGGCGACGGCGAGGAATCCGGCGAACGCAGCCGTGCGAACGCGGCCGCGGTACGCGGCAACAGAAACAGACATACGGGTTGTCTCCTGGGAAGCGGGACGTGGAAAAGGGTTCGGTTGCCGGCGACGCCACAGCACAGGGTGAATCCCGGTAGGTGCGGACCTCGCAACCGCTGACCGAAAGCTACGACGACGGATCGGCGGCTCCCAGGTTCGGTGTGCACAGTGAAGCGCTCCCTCCGGTGCGGCAACGCACAGTGGGACCCGAAGATCCCTGGCAGCGCCGCTCGCGGTGCGGTCCCGTTCCTCGGCAGACCGGCCCCCGCACCTGCGTGATCGCGGGTTTCGCGGAGGCTCACTGTGCACCGGCACACCGGAATTGCCGGATCACTGTGCACGCCGAACCCGGGCTCCGCCGACCCGTTGCCGTAACTTTCGGTCAGCTGTCGCAGGCGCGACACGATCACCGCGGCTGTCCTCGCCCGTACCGCAGGGAAGCCGCGGGCCCTGACGGCACTTCGGCCGAAGGCCGGAGCCGTCCACCCGATCCTCCCGCGCGATCCGGCGAACGGCGCGTTGCCTCCCGCCCGTCGGCGCCCCATCGGCCGACACGGGGCGGGTCGAGCCGTATCCCGGACGCGACTCGGGAGATCACCCAACCACTCACGGGGGAAAGTCTTTTGAGAACGCGAATACGACCAGGCAGGCCGCTGCTCGCGATGGTGGCCTGTGCTGCCTTGGCCGGCGGACTCGTGCAGGCCGTGCCGGCCACCGCGGAGGTCGATCCGGGTGCCGGCAACAGCTCCCACGCCGAACCGGCCCCGCCCAAGCGGGTCACGGATCCGGACACCTCCCTCGGCAGGGACTGGAGGAGCAGCCAGGACCGGGCCGTCACCGCCGCCGCGGACACCGACGGGCTGAGGATCCTGGTAGCCAACAGCGACCAGGCCTACGAATGGCGGACCGCGGCCGTCCTCAGCGAACCGGGCATGTCCGCGGACTCGTGGATCGGCAACCAGTGCGTCATGGATCCGGACCATGTCGCGGCCGTCTACGCGCCTCGCGCCTTCACCAACAAACCGGACCTGATGCAGGGCGGTGCGTTCGCCGCGATCATCGACATCACGAGCGGCGCGGTGAACAAGCTGCCGTTCACCGCCTCTCTCGCCTACTTCGACCCGTCGTGCAACACCCAGACGCACACGGCCGCGTTCACCGCCTTCCGGGACATGAACGACCCACGTGCGACGCAGACCCGTGTGGTGACGGTCGACCCGGCCGGAAAGGCCGTGGGCGACACGGCCGTTCGAGGTGAGATCACCGGCGCGGTGCCGGTCGAGGACGGTGCCGTGGCCGCCAGCGGGCGCAGCCTGGTCCACATCGACCGCTCGGGTGCGGTGCAGACCCTGGCCACCGGGGACAGCGTCCCGTTCGACATCCGGCCCGCCCAGGGCGGGAAGATCGGCTTCGTCGACCACAAGGACCTGAAGACCGCACAGGCGAAGGTGTGGCACGGTCACGGTAGCCCGGACGTGGTCGCCGCCGGCAAGCTGGGCGAGCTGGATCTGATGCCGGGCGACCAGGGCCGGGTGTTCCTCACCGGAAAGCCCGAGGGAGCCTCGAAGTTCGAGGGATCCGGCATCACCCGGGTCAACGCTCCCGCCGGCTCGGACGTCTCCACCCAAGGGCGCCTGGCCGTGGACCCGGTGCTCACCCCCGGCGTCCGGGCCGGACTGGCCCACATCAAGGACGCGGGCAAGGGCTTCACCGGTGCGGAGCCGGCTCCACAGGCGCGCTCCGCACCCGGCACCGGATCCCCCGCCGGGACCGAGTCCGTAACGGTCAGCAGTACGGCCACCGCGACCGGGAAGAAGATCGCCCAGACGGTCGCGGGCCCGACGGAACCAGGTGGAGCAGCGCCCTCCCCCGCCCTACCCGCAGAAGGCCGGACGCAGACTCCCCGGTCGCTCCCGGCGGACACCGATGCCTCCACGGATCCGCGCGATCCGGACCGCATCTGCGCCGTCTCCCGCAACGACGTCGACGCGCAGGCCCTGCAGCCGACGCCCAACCAGGTCGAATGGGCCGTCGACATGGCAGTCCGCGGTCAGCTGCGCGCCCAGTACCTGCGTCAGGGCGGGTACCGGAGCCAGGCAGGGCTGGGCACGATCGATCCCCAGGGCCTTTTCCCACCACCCACGTTGAAGGGTGGCGGGCGCATCCCGGCGAACGTGATGCTCGGCATCATGGCGCAGGAATCCAACTTGTGGCAGGCCGAAGGCGGTGCGATTCCCGGGCAGATGGGCAATCCGCTCGCTGCCATGGACGGCTACTACGGTCGCGCGACCGTCAAGAACGACCCGAACGCCTACTGGCAGATCCACTGGGACAAGTCCGACTGCGGGTACGGCGTGGGGCAGGTCACCGACGGCATGCGCCTCGCGGGCCACGAGAAGGAGGGCGGGACGAGCCTGTCACCGGCTCTGCAAAAGGCTGTGGCCGTCGACTACGCCACGAACATCGCGGCGTCGATGAAGATCCTCGCCGACAAATGGAACGAGGTGCACGCCGACGGGCAGACGGTCACCGTCAACAACGACGACCCGTCCAGGGTCGAGAACTGGTTCACCGCCGTGTGGAACTACAACCTCGGCTTCAATCCGGTTTCGGCTGCTGACAAGAACGCCGGGAACTGGGGGCTGGGCTGGTTCAACAACCCGGCCAACCCGATCTACGAGAAGAGCTGGGGGCACCCGTTCATGGACACCGACGTCGACGGTCCGTCAGCCGTCAAGGACGCCGCCAATCCGCAGTACTGGCCTTACCAGGAAAAGGTGATGGGCTGGGCCGCCTGGTCCATCGACGCCGGATACTCCTACGGCACCGACGGCCGTCAGGACTGGTCGGGCGACCCCGGGTTCTCCTCGGCCGGCTTCCGGCCCGCGTGGTGGACCTCCGCCCTCTCCCGCAGTCTGATCGCCCCGCCGCTGGACACGTTCTGCAACGGCGCGAACGGCTGCGATCCGCTGAACCCGCCGCACTGCTCGAACGAGGACTGCTACAAGCAGTTCTGGTGGCACCAGCCCAACGCGACGTGGAAGTCGGACTGCGCCACCACGTGCGGCCACGAGAACATCAAGTACACCACGCTGGTCGCGGAGCCCGGCCGCGGAACCAGGCTGAGGAGCGGCACCCCGGTGTGCCCGAACACCTCGGGGGCGACGCCGGCGGGGGCGAAGGTCGTGTCCTCGGTGCCCGACGGGACCCAGACCTGGTCCGACTGCGGCAAGGCCAGTTCGGCGGGAAGCTTCCAGTTCCACTTCAACCCCGATGCCGACGGACACTACGAGGGCAAGGAGGATCTGCACCAGATCGGCGGCGGGTACGGCGGGCACTACTGGTACGCGCACACCCGGGATCCGGACCATCTCGGCGGCAACGGCGGCCGGATGACCGTCACGGGGACGTGGACCCTCGGAGAGGACCTCACCTGGGCCCGTGTCCTGGTGCACCTGCCCGACACCGGCGCACAGACGCGGAAGGCGAAGTACCACCTCGTCAACACCGACAGCACCAGCCCCGACCGGTACGTGCCGCAACGCGCCGGACGCTGGGTGAGCCTGGGCGTGTTCCACTTCACGGGACGACCGGGGGTGACCCTGTCGAACGACACGCCGGACGGCACGGCCGACGAGGACATCGCGTGGGGCGCGGTGGCGTTCCAGCCGCTGGCGGGCAAGCCGAACAACATGGTGGTCGCGATGGGCGATTCGTACTCCTCGGGCGAAGGCGCCTCGGAAGGCGACCGGGACTACTACCCGGAGACCAACTACCGCGACGAGAACAACAAGCCGGAGCGGGACGCCTGTCACCGGTCCCGCTACGCATGGTCGCGCCAGGCAACGCTGCCGGGGGCGTCCAGGTCCATCGGTGACCTGGACGACGCACTGGACCCGAGCCTGGACTACCACCTGATCGCGTGCTCGGGTGCTCGGACGTACCACATCCTGGGAGAGACCCAGAGCTACAGCGGCACACCGCACCCGCTCGGCCAGGCGGACTACCTGAGCGGTGAGATGCCACAGATCGACCAGGGATACCTGGACGACAACACCACCCTGGTCACGCTCTCCATCGGCGGCAACGACTCCAGGTTCACCGACATCGTCCAGAAGTGTCTGCTGGCCCAGGGCAGCGCCAACTGCAAGGACAAGACCTTCGACAAACTGGACGATGCCGTCAACGGCCGGGACGCACAGTACCTCGACTACCCGCTGGAGGTGGCCGTGCCGGGAATCATCGACACGATCGTCCGCAAGGACATCACGACGACCCTGGTGCGGATCCACGCGAAGGCTCCGAACGCGAAGATCGTCCTCATGGGATACCCGCCGCTGATCTCCGGCAACGGCTCCTGCCTGAAGATCCAGATGCCGGGCCTTCCCGACACGGGCCTGTCCGAAGCATCCACGGGCTGGCTCAACGGCACCGCCGCCACCTTGGCCGCCGCCATGCAGCATGCGGCCGACGACGCGGGTGCGCTGGGCGCTCAGGTGTGGTTCGCCGATCCGGCGAAGCAATTCGCAGGTCAGGGCGTCTGCGGTACGCCCGAGAACATCCACGGCATCGTCAAGACCCTCACCAGATCCGACACCCCGGCCAAGGACTGGCCGATCGTGGAAAAGTACGGTCTGTCAGCCCAGTCGTTCCACCCCAAGATCGGGGGAGCACGCCTGTACGCGAACTCCCTGGAGGACACCCTGAAGGTCATGCACCTGTAGTGATCGCCCGGGCGGATCCGGGGCATCCCGACGAGGGTTGCCATGGATCCGCCCGGGCCCCCGCACCGGTCGGCTCAGGCCGTCGCGGCCGCCGCCGCCCGGCCCGCCGCCCGTCCGGAGAACAGGCAGCCGCCGAGGAAGGTGCCCTCCAGGGAGCGGTAGCCGTGCACCCCGCCGCCGCCGAACCCCGCCGCCTCGCCGGCCGCGTAGAGCCCGTCCAGCACCGAACCGTCGGCCCGCAGCACCCGCGAGGAGAGGTCGGTCTGCAGCCCGCCGAGCGACTTGCGGGTGAGGATGTTCAGCCGCACCGCGATCAGCGGCCCCGCCTTCGGGTCCAGCAGCCGGTGCGGCGTCGCGGTGCGGATCAGCTTGTCGCCGAGGTAGCGGCGGGCCCCGTGGACGGCGGTCACCTGGAGGTCCTTGCTGAACGGGTTCGCCAGCTCGCGGTCCCGGGCCTCGATCTCGCGCCGCAGGTCGGCCTCGTCGATCAGCGCCTCGGGCGTCTTCGCGTTCATCCCCCGGACCAGCTCGGGCAGCGAGTCGGCGACCACGAAGTCCGCGCCGTGCTTCTTGAACGCCTCCACCGGCCCGGTGGCCCCGGGCAGCGCACGGCCCAGCACGCCCCGGATCGACTTCCCGGTCAGGTCGGGGTTCTGTTCGGAGCCGGAGAGCGCGAACTCCTTCTCGATGATCTTCTGGGTGAGCACGAACCAGGTGTGGTCGTACCCGGTGGTCATGATGTGTTCGAGGGTGCCCAGGGTGTCGAAGCCGGGGAACAGCGGCACCGGCAGCCGGCGGCCCCGGGCGTCCAGCCAGAGTGAGGAGGGGCCGGGCAGGATCCGGATCCCGTGCCGGGCCCAGATCGGGTCCCAGTTCTCGATGCCCTCGGTGTAGTGCCACATCCGGTCGCCGTTGATCAGGTTGCCGCCGGCCGCGCCGGCGATGTCCAGCATCAAGCCGTCCACGTGCGCGGGCACCCCCGACAGCAGCCGCTCGGGCGGGGTGCCGAGCCGGGCCGGCCAGGCCTTGCGGACCAGCTCGTGGTTGCCGCCGATGCCGCCCGAGGCGACCACCACGGCCTGTGCCCGCAGCTCGAAGGTGTCGGCCACCTCCCGCGAACTCGCCTCGCCCCGGCCGACGGTGGAGGGCACCAGCACCTCACCGGTGACCGTGTCGAGCGTGCCCGCCGTGGCGCTCAGCGCCGTCACCCGGTGCCGGAAGCGCAGGTCCACCCGCCCGGCCGCGGCGGCCGCCAGCACCCGCCGGGCGAACGGCTCGACCAGCCCGGGGCCGGTGCCCCAGGTGATGTGGAAGCGCGGCACCGAGTTGCCGGGGCCGGTGGCCAGCAGCCCGCCGCGCTCGGCCCAGCCGACCACCGGGAAGAACCGCACCCCCTGGCCGTGCAGCCAGGAGCGCTTCTCGCCGGCGGCGAAGTCCACGTAGGCCTCGGCCCAGCGGCGCGGCCACGCGTCCTCCGGTCGGTCGAAGCCGGCCGTACCGAGCCAGTCCTGCCAGGCGAGGTCCCGCGAGTCGCGGATCCGCATCCGGCGCTGCTCGGGCGAGTCCACCAGGAAGAGTCCGCCGAAGGACCAGTGCGCCTGCCCCCCGAGGGTGGCCGCCGGCTCCTGGTCGAGCAGGATCACCTTGCGCCCCGCGTCGGCGAGTTCGGCGGTGGCGACCAGGCCCGCGAGGCCGGCCCCGATCACGATGACGTCGGCGTCCAGTGCCATGCGAACGGTCCTCCAGGGCTCGGTGGGTGCCCCGATACTGCGGCCTGCGGGCCGCATGGTCAACCGGTCGGTAACAAAGCCGGGCCACCGGGGCGTACGGGCTCCGCGGCCGCCCCCGCAACCCCGCCCGGCCCCACAGCCCCGTACGTCCCCGCAGCCCCGCTCGGCCCCACAGCCCCGTGCAGACCCGGGAACACCGACGGCCCGGGAACACCGACGGCCCGGGAACGCCGGAGGTCCGGCGCCCCGGGCCGCAGGGCCGGGCTGATCGGTTCGCGCGGGCGGGCTCAGCCCGCCGCGCGCCGCCTGCGCAGCAGGAAGGAGGCGACCGCCACCGCCGCGACCGCCACCGCGACCGCCGCCAGCGCGAGCACCCAGTTGGTGGCCGGTGCCTGGTCGGCGGCCTGGGCCGCCGGCACGCCGGTCCCGGACGGTGCGGCGCTCCCGGCGCCGGTGGCCGGGCCGCCCTGACCGGGCGTCACCGGCGGCACCACCGCGCCCGCGCTCGGCGCCGTCCCCGGCACCGCGGTGACCATGAGGTCGGCGGTGCCGCGGCCGAGCGCCGGGAAGCCGGACTCGACGGTGACCGCCCAGTGGCCGGGCGGCAGTGCCAGGCCGGTGGTGAAGGTCCCGGGGGTGCCGGCCACCGGCTCCAGCTTCCACGGGCCGACCGACCGGCCGTCCTCGGCGACCGCGCTGAGCGTGGCGGCCACCCGGTCGGTCACCGGGTCGTTGTCGTTGGCCCAGGTCGCGGCCGCCCGGGTGTGCCCGTCCCCCAGTGTGGTGATCTTGAAGACGATGGTGTCGCCGTGGGCGGCTGCCGGACCGGCACCGCCCAGCAGGGCGGCACCGGTCAGCAGCGCCGCGGCGGCGAGGGTGCGGATGCGCATCAGCGGTGGCTCCTCAGGGGGTGGCGGGGCGGGAGGGGGTCGGTTCCCGCCCCGCCACCTGTTCGGGTCGGCCTCAGGAGGCCGGCTGGATGGTCCAGTTCTGGTACGTCTGGTTGTTCGGCTGCTGGAGCTCCAGCAGCCAGCCACCGTAGTACCAGCGCTTGCTGGCACCGAGGACCAGGGACGAGCCCTTGGCGGTCAGGGTGACGCCGTTGCCGCTCGCGGTGATCTTCCACTGCTGGGTGTCCGCACTGCTGCACGCCTGCTGCATCACGTACTGGCCGGCCACGGCCGAGCCGCCGATCTGCAGGCACTTGTCCGAACGCACCGAGCGGATCCGCAGGTTGCCGCCGCCCTGGTCCTCGAAGGTCCACTGCTGGTTGGCGTAACCGGTGCGCTGGTAGCCGATCAGCACGGCCCCGTCGCGGGTCGAGCCGCCCCACATGTCGGCGGCCTGGCCGGTCAGGCTGTTGGTCAGGGTGTACTTGGTGCCGGGCTTGGTGGCGCCGTCCGGGCCGGCCGCCTTCGGGGTCCGGAAGGAGGCCTCACGGCCGGGCTTGGCGACCTTGCCGGCCTGGTCGCGCACGGCCACGGAGACCTTGTACGCGGTGTCGGGGCGCAGGTTGATCAGGCTGACCGCGGTGGAGCGGACGGTGCCGAGGGTCCGGCCGTCGAGCAGCAGGTCGTAGCCGGCCGCACCGGCGACCTGGCCCCAGCTCAGCATGACCGAGTTCTGGGTGAGCTGGCCGATCGCGACGTCGGGCAAGGTCGCACCGCCGCCGGTCGGGCTCGGGCTCGGGTTGGGGGTGGGGGTCGTCGAGGTCTTGGTGGGGCTCGGCGACGGGCTCGGGCTCGGGGTGCCGGTGCCGGTCTTGGTGGGGCTCGGCGACGGGGTCGGCGTCGGGCTCGGGTTCGGGTTCGGCCCGGTGCCTCCGCCGGAGATCAGGAACTGGTTGTTGGCCACGTTCCAGTGCGTGGTGAGGTAGCTGCCCGCGGCCGGGTTGGTGTTGTAGTAGTCGTCGTGGTTGCAGTCCAGCCGGTCGTCACTGGCCCGGTTCGGGCACTTGGTGATCATCTTCGGGTAGTACGGCGCGTCCGAGTAGCACATGATGTCCCACTCGTCGACGCAGTGGCCGGCCTTGCTGCTGTTCGGCGCGCTGTTGTTCACGGCGCCGAGGTTGTGGCCGAGCTCGTGCGCGGCGGTCGAACCGCCCCAGCAGCCGCCGTCGGTACGGCCGTAGGAGGGGCCGAAGTTGCTCAGGTTGTCCTTGCCCGGGCGCTCGTCACCGTTGAAGGTGCCGATGCCGCAGTAGACCTGGGCGTCCGCGAAGATCATGTACTTGCGATCCTTGCGGTTGAAGCCCTGCTTGGCCAGCGCGTTGTTGGTGGCGCCGAACTCCTGCAGCGCGGCGTCCGGCAGCTCCACGTTCAGCACCGCGACCGAGCAGTCGGACTCGGTGACGTAGCGGATGTGGCGGGTGCCGCCGGTCTCCTGGGCGCTGGCGTTGTAGATGACGTCGGCGTCGGCGGCCCACTTCTTGAACGAGGGCAGGTACTGGCCGAAACGGTCCTTGCCAGGCGCGTGCACGTACAGCACCTGGATCCGGTTGCCGGTGCTGCCGTCGCCGTCGCAGACCACGGCGGTGCCCGCGGCGGCCGCGGCCGCGGCGGCGGGCGACCCGCCGGCCGGGGCGTCGGAGGCCAGCGCGGCGCCGGACTGCACGTCGAAGACGGGCTGGCTGCCGCTCAGCAGGTCGGCCGCGGACGGCGGGGCGTCCTTGTTGACCGCGAGCGCGGCCGGCTCGGCGGCGGCGGCCGCGGCCGGCTTGGTGTCCTGGTGGATGTCGATGCCCTGCGGCGGCTCGTCCGGGCCGTGCGTGCACAGCCCCGCCTCGGAGACCTTGAACACTCCGGCACATTTGTCGCCGTTGGCCGCCGCGGTCAGGCCTGTGTAGACCATGCCCTTGCCGGCGTCGCTGGCCGGCACCGAAGTCACCGGTGTCGGGGCCTCGTTGTGCAGCGGCCCGGCCGCCGGGCCTATCTCCGAGGTCAGCGCGGCGTCCGCGGACACCACGACCGGCTTGTCGCCGCCCATCGCGGTGCCGATCGTGACGGCACCCGCGATGAGGCCTGCTGTGACGGTGGCTGCGACCAGCAGCCGACCACGGCGATTGCGGCGGCGGTGGTTGACCGCTCCCCTGCTTCCCATGCGTGTCTCTCCCTCATCGGCAGTGTCGGGTGTGGATGCCGACACCTAGGAGACGGACGGGGCGGGAGGGGATAACAGAAATCGCACAGACTTTTTTCGGACGGATTCGCGAGCGGGTCAGGGCCACCCGTGGAAGCGCCGCCAACGCTCCACCATGGAGCGTAATTCCGAAGGGAACTGACCCCCGATCAGTGCGAATTCCTCGGGACGGAGACCTGGACACCTCGTTAACGTGCCAGTAACTTACCAATCAGTAGACGCTGTGGCCCGGCTCACACTGCACCCTCACCCACCCTCGTTTCTCTCCCCCAGGAGGAACCGTGCTCAGCCCTGCCCTGAAGCGAAAGTCCGTCCTGGCCTGCGGTGCGGCGCTGTCGGCCGCACTGACCGTGCTCACCGCGCTCGGTGCCCCGGCCCAGGCGGCCACCGGCACCGGCAAGTACGTCGCGCTCGGCGACTCCTACGCCGCCGGAGCCGGAGTACCCGGCCAGTCCGCCGGGCTCTGCCTGCGCTCGGACCGCAACTACGGCCACCTGGTCGCCGCCGCCCTCAAGAGCAGCGCCTACACCGACACCACCTGCTCCGCGGCCAAGATCAAGGCCATCACCTCGGCCCAGTACGACGCCTTCATCCGGGTCAACGACCCCCAGCTCGACGCGGTCACCGCGGACACCGAGCTGATCACCGTCGGCATCGGCGGCAACGACCTCGGCACCTCGGACCTCGGCATCGCGGACGTGATCGCCACCTGCATCGGCGGCGCCGTCATCAACCCGCTCGGCACGCCCTGCAAGGACCACTACGCCGACGGCCACTGGGACTGGAGCAGCTGGAGCTGGCAGTACGGCGACGACACCCTCCGGCGCCGGATCGACGCGGCCCGCCCGCAGCTGGCGGACGCCCTGCAGCGGATCCACGCCAAGGCGCCGAAGGCCAAGGTGCTGCTGGTCGGCTACCCGTCCGTGCTGCCGCAGGACGAGCGGGACTGCATCGGCCGCCAGCCCGTCACCGTCGGGGACGTGGCCTACCTGCGCGGCGTGCTCGGCAGCCTCAACTCGATGCTCGCCTCGACCGCCGCGGCCAACGGCGCCACCTACGTCGACACCGCCGCCGTCACCCGGGGCCACGACATCTGCTCGGACGACCGCTGGATCGAGGGCACCATCCCGCACGCGCCGGCCGTCCCGTTCCACCCCAACGCCACCGGCGAGCAGGCGATGTCCCGCGCGGTGCTGAAGGCGCTCGGGCGCTGACCGCAGGCTGTCCGGACGACCTCCGGACAGCCCGAAGGGGCGGGGCCGACCGGCCCCGCCCCTTCGCGCCGCCCTCGCGGGTCACGGCTTGACGCGGACCACCTGCGGGTCGTGGTCGCTGGCCTGGTTCGCGAACTCGCTGTTGATGTGCACCACGTCGTACTTGGCGTGGGTCAGGCCGGGGCTGACCAGGATGTGGTCCAGCACCTGCGAGTTGCCCTGGTAGACGTAGGAGTAACGCTGCTTCTCCGGCAGCTCGTTCACCAGGTCGCGCAGCACGCAGTTCTTGGTCAGCGCGGTCAGCGCCGGCGAGAACTGGTAGTCGTTGAAGTCACCGAGCGAGACCACCTTGGCCTGCGGGTCGGCGGCCAGCAGCTTGGCGACGAAGGCCTGCTCGATGCCGGCCTGCTTCACCCGCTGCACCTCGGAGGAGCGGCTCGGCGCCTGGAAGCGGCTGTCGATGCCCTGGTCGCCACCCTTGCTGTTGAAGTGGTTGGCGATCACGAAGACCTTCTTGCCCTTGAACGAGAACTGGCCGACCAGCGGCTTGCGGCTGGCGTTCCAGGCCTCGTTCGTGGGGTCGATCCGACCCGGGGAGGCGGTCAGCGCGGTGTTCTTCCCGGTGCCGGCGACGTCCACGGCGGTGGTCGCGGTGCCACCGGGGATGTCGGTGAAGGAGACCCGCTTGGGGTTGAACAGGAAGCCCTGGCGGATGTTGCCGCCGGGCTCGCCGCCGTCCTTGCCGTCCACCGGGTCGATGGAGCGCCACTCGTACGCCGGGCCGCCGGCCGCCTTGATCGCGGCGACGAACTTCGCCACCGTGGCGCTCGCGTCCACCGTGCCGTCGCTGGTGGCGCCGTTGTTGTCCTGGATCTCCTCCAGGGTCACGATGTCGGGCGAACGCAGGTTGGTCACCACGCCCTTGGCCAGCTCGGCGAACTTGGTGTCCGGGTCGCTCGGGTCGAGGTTCTCCACGTTGTAGGTGGCGATGGTGAGTTCACCGGCCGCCGCCTCCTTGGCGACCTCGCGCTCCAGGCCGTTGTCCTGGAGGGTGCCGAGGGTGTCGGCGACCAGCGTGTAGCCGCCGAACTGGTTGTAGTCCAGCGGGCCGGTGGTGAGGCCCTTCAGCCGGTCGCCGACGTTGGCCAGCGGGAACGGCTTCTCGGCCTCGGGCGCCAGGCCCTGGACCATCAGCCGGCCGGAGTTGGGGTTGTCGTAGCCGAGGTAGATCGCACCGCCGCGGTTGGACTTCTCGTCGTCGCGCCGGGCCTCCACCCACAGCTCGTGGTACTGGTCGGTGGCCTGCACCACGCGGACGTTCTTGACCTGGACGTTCATCCCCTCGAGGGACTCGAACAGGTCCAGCGCGTAGCTGCCGGGCTCGAGGGTGTTGGCCTCGATCGAACCACCGGCCGCGTCCGCGGTGTAGGCGGACGGGATGGTGCTGTCGTCCAGCACGACCGGCGCCGGCACCGGGTTGCCCGAGGAGACCACGGTGATCAGCGGGTTGGTCAGCTCGGTGACGGACTGGCTGCCGCCGGCCTGGTTCGGGTAGTACTCGCTGACCTTCGCGGTCACCAGCACCGAGTCGCCGGCCTTGACGGTCGGGGTGGCGCTGCCGGTGTAGACGAACACGCCCTCACTGGTGGCCGGGTCGGCGTCCGGGGCGGTGTCCTGGATCCAGAAGCCCTTGGAGCCGTAGGTGCGCACGCCGGTGACCACGCCGGGGACGCCGGGCACGGTCTGGCCGGCCTTGGGCGACAGCCGGGTGTTGCCCTGGATGTCGTGGATCCGCAGCGGGCCGGGCTCGGTCGGGTTGGTGGGGGTGGTCGGGCCGCCGCCACCCGTGGTCTCGCCCTTGCTGTTGGTCGGCGTCGGGTCGCCGGCCTTCAGGTCGGCCGCGTTGTCGTCGGTGTCCGCCAGGCCGGCCGCGCGGGCCACCGAGGCGGTGTTGCTCGCCCCGGCGGCGGGGCCGCTGCCCTCGCGGACCACGGCGGTGCCGAAGCCGACCAGGTCGTGCACCCGCGGGTCGGCGGCGCAGTCGGCGGCCGTCTTGCAGGTCAGCGGGTCGGCGCCCTGGACCAGGGCGACCGTGCCGGCGGTGCCGGAGAGCGCCAGGGTGCCGGTGGCGTCCGGGGTGGGCAGGGCCACGGTGCCGCCGGTGCCGGCCGCCTCGGCGACCAGGAACCGGCCGCCGGGAGCGATCGAGCCGCTCAGCGGGGTGACGCTCCAGGCGGAGGTCGGGCCGGGGCTGGCCGAGATGTACTGCACGCTGAAGCCGGCCAGGCCGAAGGCGGCGCCGCCCTTGTTCGCGAGCTCGATGAAGTCGTTCTTCAGCGTGGCACCGGAGTTGCCGCCGCCGCCGTAGACCTCGGAGATCACCGCGTCGGCGGAGGGCGCGGCCGCGGCACCGGGCAGCGGGACGAGCACGAGCGAGGCCGCGACACCGGCCGGGAGGATGGTGGCACGCAGCAGCGCCCGGCGGGAACGGGGGCGGGCGGCGGTGGGCTTGGACACCGGTACAGGACTCCTTAATCCGCCCGGCCCGTCGGGTGGGCCGGGTCCTGGGCAGCGCGGCGGCCCGGCCGACTGTGGGATCGGTCTCCGGGCGTTGATGGTGCGTCAGGGTGCGTACTACTCGCGTAGATCCAGAGCTGTCAGCAGCTCGGGCTACGTAAAGATACGCGCGTAGAAAATGACGCGACAAGGGCTCGCGCGTTAACTCTTGGCGCAGACACGTCCAGACCGGGGCGGCCGGCGGCCCATCGCCGCAGCGAGAGTCGCCAGAGATCAACATTATCCAACAGGCTGGAGTGCGCCTGTTGATTTCGGTCTACTTCCCGTCAGTTCCGGCCACCGCCGATGTCCGACGGCACGTCAGCACCCTTGACGGGCCCGGGAATCACCGCTGTCATATGTTGCGTTCCGTTTGAACTCGTTGGCTTTGGTTGCCTTCGGGTTCGCCCCTCCCTCACTCACCCTCACCCACCCTGCAGGAGCCCTCACGTGCCGTCCCGCAGAAATTCCTGGCGCCGCCGATCGGCCTCGGCGCTCACCTCGCTCGCGCTGCTGGCCGGTGGCGCGGCCCTCGGCGCCGGCCTCCAGCTGGCGACCGCCCCACCCGCCCTCGCCCTGGACAACGGTCTCGCCCTCACCCCGCAGATGGGTTTCAACAACTGGAACTCCACCTGGTGCGGCTCGGACTTCAACGAGGCGATGGTGGAAGGCATCGCCGACCTCTTCGTCAGCAAGGGCCTGAAGGCCGCCGGCTACCAGTACGTCAACCTCGACGACTGCTGGGCGCTGCCCGACCGCGACGCCGCCGGCAACCTGGTGCCCGACCCGGTGCGCTTCCCGCACGGCATCAAGGCGGTCGCCGACTACGTCCACGCCAAGGGCCTGAAGTTCGGCATCTACTCCAGCGCCGGCAGCCACACCTGCGACGTGAAGGGCTTCCCCGGCGGGCTCGGACACGAGCAGCAGGACGCCAACCTGTGGGCCTCCTGGGGCGTGGACTACCTCAAGTACGACAACTGCAACAACCAGGGCGTGGACGCCAAGCTCCGGTACACCACCATGCGCGACGCGCTGAAGGCGACCGGCCGCCCGATCCTGCTGAGCATCTGCGAGTGGGGCGCCAACCAGCCCTGGAACTGGGCGCAACCGGTCGGCAACTCCTGGCGCACCACCGGCGACATCAGCGACACCTGGTCCAGCATGATCACCATCGCGCACCAGAACCAGCAGCTGGCCCCGTACGCCCGCCCGGGGGCCTGGAACGACCCGGACATGCTGGAGGTCGGCAACGGCGGCATGACCGAGACCGAGTACCGCACCCACTTCAGCCTCTGGTCCCAGATGGCCGCCCCGCTGCTGATCGGCACCGACCTGCGCACCGCCGACCCGGCCACCTTCGACATCCTCACCAACAAGGACGTCATAGCCGTCGACCAGGACCCGCTGGGCCGCCAGGGCACCGTGGTCTCCTCCGCCGGGGGCAAGGTGGTGATGTCCAAGCCGCTGGCGGACGGCAGCCGTTCGGTCACCCTGACCAACGAGTCCTCGTACGCCACCACGGTCGCCACCACCGTCCAGGCGGTGGGCATCGGCGGCGCCTCCTCGTACGCGGTGAAGGACCTGTGGTCCAAGGCGACCAGCAGCACCACCGGGGCGATCAGCGCCACGGTGCCCTCGCACGGCACGGTGATGCTCCGGGTCACCCCGGGCAGCCCGGTGCCGCCGCCCGGCGGCATGAACCGGCTGAGCGACCTGGCCTGGACCTCCGCGATCAACGGCTGGGGCCCGGCCGAACGTGACCGCAGCAACGGCGACACCGCCGCCGGCGACGGCCGCACCCTCGCGCTGCGCGGCGCCACCTACAGCCGCGGGCTCGGCGTCCACGCGGGCAGCGACATCAGCTACCACCTCGGCGGCGGCTGCAAGAACCTGACCGTGGACGTGGGCGTGGACGACGAGACGTACGGCAACGGGTCGGTGGTGTTCCAGATCTGGAAGGACGGCACCAAGGCCGCCGACAGCGGTACGGTCACCGGCCGGGACGCGGCCAAGCGGCTGAGCGCCGACCTCACCGGCGCCACCACGCTGCGGCTGGTGGTCACCGACGCCGGCGACGGGATGAGCTACGACCACGCCGACTGGGCCGATCCCGAGCTGGCCTGCGGCAACGGCCCGGCGGCCGGCAACTACCAGCTCAGCGACCTGGCCTGGTCCGCCTCGGTCAACGGCTGGGGCCCGGTCGAGCGGGACCGCAGCAACAACGAGGCCCCGGGCGGCGACGGCCACACCCTCACCATCGAGGGCGCCACCTGGGCCAAGGGCCTGGGCACCAACGCCTACAGCGAGATCACCTACTACCTGGGCGGCTCCTGCAGCTCGCTCAGCACCGACGTGGGCGTGGACGACGAGTCCGCGACCAAGGGTTCGGTGGTCTTCCAGATCTGGAAGGACGGCACCAAGGCCGCCGACAGCGGGCTGATGACCTACCGCGACGCGGCCAAGCACCTGACCGCCGACCTGACCGGTGCGCTGCAACTGCGCCTGGTGGTCACCGACGGCGGCGACGGCCCGGCCTCGGACCACGCCGACTGGGCGGCGCCGCAGCTGACCTGCTGACGTACGGCCCCCACGAAAGGCCGGAGGCCCGCCCGACAGGTGTCGGGCGGGCCTCCCGCGGCTCGCGCGGGCGCGGTCAGTCGGCCTCGACGGCCGCCGGCTCGCGGACGGCGGCGGACCACTTCTGCTCGACCTTGCCGAACTTCCAGTAGCCGACCGCGACGATCCAGGTCACCACGAACAGCCCGACGATGGCGTAGCCGACCAGGTTGAGGTCCAGCCCGGCGATCCAGCCGAGCGGCCCCGTGGTGATGTCGAGCTTCTCGGCGAGCAGGCCGAGCAGTTCGATCACGCCGATCACCAGGGCGACGATCACGGAGAGGCCGGTCACCGTGAGGTTGTAGTAGATCTTGCGGACCGGCTTGGAGAAGGCCCACTCGTAGGCGAAGTTCATGAACGAGCCGTCGATGGTGTCCAGCAGGCTCATCCCGGCCGCGAACAGCACCGGGAGCACCAGCAGCGCGTACCAGGGCAGCTGGAAGGCGGCGGCGCCGCCGGCCAGCACCAGCAGCGAGACCTCGGTCGCGGTGTCGAAGCCGAGCCCGAACAGCAGGCCGACCGGGTACATGTGCCAGGGCTTGGTGACCGCCCGGGTGACCTTGCCGAGGATCCGGTTCATGAAGCCGCGCCGGTCGAGCTGGCGCTCCAGCTCCGCCTCGTCGAACTCGCCGTCGCGCATCTTGCGGAACACCTTGAGGATGCCGTTGAAGGCGCCCAGGTTGATCAGGCCGATCAGCACCAGGAAGGTGCCGGAGACGGAGACCCCGATCAGCCCGGTGGCGTTGTGCAGCGAGGAGTCGTCCGACTCGACCTGGCCGGCCAGCGACCGGATGCCGAAGGCGAGCAGCGCGCACAGGCCGAAGACGATCGAGGAGTGGCCGAGCGAGAACCAGAAGCCGACCGAGAGCGGGCGCTTGCCCTGGCCCATCAGCTTGCGGGTGGTGTTGTCGATGGCGGCGATGTGGTCGGCGTCGAAGGCGTGCCGCATGCCCAGGGTGTAGGCGGTGAGGCCCATGCCCGCCCCGAAGACCTGCCCGCCGACGTCGTAGTGGTGCGGCGCGATGATCGCCAGCAGGGTGACCCAGCCGATCACGTGCAGCGCGAGGATGAAGGCTCCCATTCCGCCGAGGCGGATCCACTCGTCCCTGGTGAGCCGATCACGCAGACGGGTTGGCGCTGACATGGGGTGTCCTCTCGGTACGGGGGCGAGCCGGGACAGTTTTCCTCCCCGTTGTACCCACATGCAAGTCATGCGCAACAGCGAGCAACATTCGCCTGCTGACATCTCGCATGGCGGACCGGCATCAGCCCCGATAAATGTCATGTGCCGTACAGAAAAAGGCCATCCGAAACGGCTTTCCGCCGGCCGGTCTACGCGCGGATACTCGGATCCGCGCCATCCCGCCCATTCCTGCCCGGAAACCCCAACTCCCCTCGGAGGAACGGCAGATGATCAGCCTGCGCCCCGCCCGGAACAAGGCCACCACCGCCGCCCTGGCCGTCCTGGCGGCCACCCTCACCGGACTCGCCGTCCCGGCCGCCCCCGCCGGCGCCGCCACCACCGCCCCGGCTGCCGTCGCCGCGGTGCCGCACCGCATCCTGTTCGACAACACCAAGGCCGAGACGGCCGGCAACGCCGACTGGATCATCGGCACCGCCCAGCCCGACCCGCTCGTCCAGAACGCGCACCCCACCACCGAGAAGAGCTGGACCGGCGCCCTCTCCGCCTGGGGCGTCGCACTGCAGAAGACCGGCCAGTACAGCCTGAAGACCCTGCCGGCCGGCAACACCATCAGCTACGGCGGCAGCGGCGCGCTCGACCTCGCCAACTTCGACACCTTCGTGGTGACCGAGCCGAACACCAGATTCAGCACCGCCGAGAAGACCGCGATCATGCGGTTCGTGCAGAACGGCGGCGGGCTGTTCCTGATCTCGGACCACCTGAACAGCGACCGCAACAACGACGGCTGGGACTCCCCGAAGATCATCAACGATCTGCTCACCAGCAACGGCGTCGACAACACCGACCCGTTCGGCTTCTCGGTCGACCTCAGCAACATCTCCACCGACAACCCGCGCGCCGCCGCGCTGCCGAGCGACCCGGTGCTGCACGGCCCGTTCGGCACGGTCACCGGCTCCATCCTGCGCAGCGGCACCACCTTCACCCTCAAGCCGGCCGACAACCCGGCGGTCAAGGGCCTGGTCTACCGCACGGGCTACAGCGGCAACACCGGCGCCTTCTTCGTCACCAGCACCTTCGGCAACGGCCGGGTCGCCGCCTGGGGCGACAGCTCCCCGGTCGACGACGGCACCGGCCAGAGCGGCAACACCCTCTACAACGGCTGGGACGACCCGGCCGGCACCGACGCGGCCCTGGCCCTCAACGCCACCGCCTGGCTCAGCAAGGCCTGACTCTCCCGCGCCGCCCTCCCGTCCCCTCCCGCCCCGCCGGTGCACCGCCACTCCCTGCCAGGGAAATAGGGCGGTAAGTCCACTATTGTCTGATTCGGTGGCCATCCGGCGGAGCGGAAGGGCGGTACGGCACGGAACTCCGCGGTCACCGCGCGACGCCCGTACCGACTGCAGGGAGCGGCCACCATGCGGCACCCCACCTCGTACCCGCACCCGATCACCCGCGAGGACGTGCGGATCCCGCTGCCCGGGGGCGAACTGCTGCACGGGCGGGTCTGGCGGCCCGTCACCGGTGAGCGGGTGCCCGCGCTGCTGGAGTACCTGCCGTTCCGGCTCGGCGACGGGACGGCGCTCCGGGACGCCGAGCGGCATCCCTGGTACGCGGGGCACGGCTACGCCTCGGTCCGGGTCGACGTCCGCGGCTACGGGAACTCCCAGGGGCTGCCCGGCGACGCCTGCTCCGAGCAGGAGGTGACCGACGGGGTCGCGGTGGTCGAGTGGCTGGCCGGGCAGCCGTGGTGCAGCGGCCGGGTCGGCATGTTCGGCCTCTCCTCGGGCGGGGCGAGCGCCCTGCAGGTCGCCGCCCGCGCCCCGGAGCCGCTGCGGGCGGTGGTCGCGGTCTGCGCCCCCGACGACCGCTTCGACGACGACCGGCACTACCTGGGCGGTGCGCTGCTCGCCGCCGAGCTGCACTCCTGGTCCGCGGAACTGCTGGCGCTCGCCGCCCGGCCGCCGGACCCGCGGTACGCCGGGGACGGCTGGCGGCGGGCCTGGCTGGAGCGGCTCGGCGCGCTGGAACCCTTCGTCCACCCCTGGCTCGCCCACCAGACCCGGGACGCCTACTGGCGCCCCGACTGCGTCCGCGAGGACTACGGCGCGATCACGGCCGCCGTACTGGCCGTCGGCGGCTGGGCCGACCCGCACCGCGACGCCGTGCTGCGGCTGGTCGAGCACCTGTCCGCCCCGGTGCGCGGCATCATCGGCCCCTGGCCGCACCAGTACCCGGACCAGGGGCACTCGCCCGGCCCGTCGATCGGCTTCCTCCAGGAGACCCTGCGCTGGTGGGACCACTGGCTCAAGGACCGCGACACCGGCGTGCTGGCCGAACCCGCGCTGCGCAGCTGGATGAACGAGTCGGTGCCGCCCGCCCCCGGGTACGCCAACCGTCCGGGCCGCTGGATCGGCGAGGAGTCCTGGCCCTCCCCCGACGTGCGCGAGGTCCACCACGGCCTGGACGACGCCCTGCGCACCGCCGGTACCGCCGCCGCGGACCGGTTCGTCCGGGTCCGCTCGCCGCAGCACACCGGCCTGGACGCCGGCCGCTACCGCCCGCTCGGCGGCGCCGCCGACCTCCCGCCGGACCAGCGCGAGGAGGACGGCCGTTCGGTCTGCTTCGACTCCGCCCCGCTGCCCGAACCGGTGGAGATCCTCGGCCGACCCGCGCTGCGGCTGCGGGTGCGCTGCGACGTACGGCGCGGGCAGGTCGCCGCGCGGCTGTGCGACGTCGCCCCGGACGGCTCGTCCGCGCTGGTCACCCGGGGGGTGCTCGCGCTGGCCGGGCGCGGCGGCCCGGACCGGGTGGCGCCGTGGGAGCCGGGCGAGGTGGCGGAGGTGGAGTTCGAGCTGGCCGGCATCGCGCACGCCTTCCCGGCCTGCCACCGGATCCGGCTGGCGCTGTCCTCCGCGTACTGGCCGTGGGTGTGGCCGCAGCCGGACGCCACCGGGTTCGAGGTCGACCCCGGCCGCAGCGTGCTCACCCTGCCGGTCCGCCACCTGGCCGCCGACGCCGGCAACCGGCCGGTCACCTTCGAGGCGCCCGAGCAGGCGGTGGCCCTGGAGGTCGGGCGCACCGAGCCGCTCACCGAACGCCCCGAGCGGCTGGCCGTGCACGACGTGGCGAACGGCGAGTGGCGCACCGAGATCCGCCCCGGGGACGGCGGCTCGGTGACCTTCCCGGACGGCCTGGTGCTGGAGGAGCAGGCGCTGGAGGCGTACCGGATCCGGGCCGAGGACCCGCTGAGCGCAACCGCCCGCTCGGACCGGGCGGTCCGGCTGGAGCGGCCCGACATCGGCTGGGACGTCACCGTGCAGACCCGGTCCGAGATCGGCTGCGACGCGACCCACTTCACCACCCGCACCCAGCTGCGGGCGCTGGAGGGCGGCGACGTGCTGTTCGAGCGCGACTGGCAGCAGCGGATCCCCCGCACGGCGGGCTGAGACCGGCGCGGCACTGTGGCGCCGGTCAGGCGGAGGCGCCGCCGGGGAGCTCGCTCCAGGTGCTCCACCTACCGGTGTTGTAGTCACCGTCGATCCCGTAGACCCGGTTGTCGGTACCGATCGCGAAGGTGTGCACCACACCACCCGCCGACGTGCTCGCCAGCGACGTCACCTTCCGCTCACCCCGGATCTGCGACCACGTACCGCTCCAACCGACACCCGCGTAATCCCCGTCGGTGTTGTACAGCGAACCGTCCGACCCCACGATCCCCAGGTGCACCGTGCTCCCCGTCATCGACGCCGCGACCGCCGTCGCACCCGCCGCCCCGCCCGGCACCTCGGCCCAGTCCGACCAACGCCCCGACGCGTAGTCCGCGTCCTTGCCGAACACCTGACCGTTCGCACCCAACGCGAACACGTGCACCACACTGCCCGACGACACACTCGACAACGCCTTCAGACCCGACGACCCGAGCCGGTCCCAACGCCCCGACCAACCCGAACCCGCGTAATCCCCATCCGTGTTGTACATCGCACCATCGGCACCCACGATCTCCAGATGCACCGTGCTCCCCGTCATCGACGCCGTCAACGCCGTCGCCCCCGCGGCCCCACCCGGCACCTCGGCCCAGTCCGACCAACGCCCCGACGCGTAGTCCGCGTCCTTGCCGAACACCTGACCGTTCGCACCCAACGCGAACACGTGCACCACACTGCCCGACGACACACTCGTCACCGCCCGCAGACCCGACGACTCGATCCGGTCCCAACGCCCCGACCAACCCGAACCCGCGTAATCCCCGTCCGAGTTGTACATCGCACCGTCCGAACCCACGATCCCCACATGCGCCACCCCACCCGTCATCGACACCGCGACGCGGTTGCCCGTCGGGTCGTCGACGACGTTCTTGTAGCGCAGTGCCTTGTAGTCGCCGTTGGGGTGCGAGTCGAAGGTCGCGGCGTTGATCGAGACGCCGGTGACGTGCTTCACGGGGGTGGAGCCGAAGGAGTAGTAGGAGAACTTGGTGTGGGCGGCGTCGTCCCAGTGGTCGAACAGGATGACGTGGTCGTAGTAGCTGTTGAGGATGTCACCGGGCTTCAGGTCGGCCCGGGAGATCTCGTAGGAGTAGCCGGGCAGGCTCTGGGTGTTGGCGCTGGTGCCCAGGTGCCAGGCCATCGAGACGTAGCCCGAGCAGTCGGTCCGGTAGCTGCGGCCCGAGGAGTCCGCGTAGGAGCCGCCCTGGGTGTAGGGGATGCTCTTGTTCATCCAGAACTGGGCCCGGGTGATGATCTCGCCGCGGGTGATCTTGCCGTCGACCGAGGAGGTGGCGGCCTGCGCGGTGGTGGCGGTGAGCGCGGTGGTGGCGATCGCGCCGGACGCGGCGATGGAGGCGGCGAGTGCGATCCGGACGAGCTTGGAGACCTTCGAAGACATGGCGATTCCCCCGAGTGGCGAACGTGACGTTGGTGGGTGAGGCCGACGACGCGGCTGCCCTGCAGGAGCAGCCGGATCCGGCGGCCGCCCGGGGTGTTCGGCCGGTGCTCCGGCCCGCCCCCCTGGCGGCGATGACCAGCTTCGTCGCAGCTCAGCCGGGTTGGAAGGGGTTCGGGATGGACGGAGGAGGCCATGACCGGTTCCGTCCAGGAGGATGCCGAAGGGCCCGACGACCGGCGTCGTCGGGCCCTGCTCGGGAGTGGTTCTGCGGTGGTGCCGGTCAGCGGGCGCGGTGGGCGCGGATCAGTTCCGCGTACCGGTGGCCGCTGGTCTTGACGGTGCGCCGCTGGGTCCCGTAGTCGACGTGGACCAGGCCGAACCGCTTGTCGTAGCCGTACGCCCACTCGAAGTTGTCCAGCAGCGACCAGGCGAAGTAGCCGGCCAGCGGGGCGCCCTGGGCGACGGCCGCGGCGCAGGCGGCGAGGTGCTGCTCGAGGTAGGCGGTGCGCTCCGGGTCGTGCACGCTGCCGTCGGCGGCGACCGTGTCCCGGTAGGCGGCGCCGTTCTCGGTGACGTACAGCTTCGGGACGCCGTACTCCTTGGTGAGGCGCAGCAGGAGTTCCTCGATCCCGGGGGCGTGCACCTCCCAGGGCATCGCGGTGTGCTCGGGGCCCGGGCCGGGCAGCTGGCGGAAGTGCGGGACCGGGCCGGTCGGGTCGTCGGCGACGATCTGGCGGAAGTAGTAGTTCAGTCCGAGCCAGTCCAGCGGGGCCGAGATCAGCTCCATGTCCCCTTCGTGGACCGGGAGTTCGACGCCGTACAGGTCCAGCATGTCGCGCGGGTAGCCGCGGCCGAGCACCGGGTCGAGCCACCAGCGGTTGATGTGGCCGTCGGCCCGGCGGGCGGCGGCGAGGTCGTCCGGGTGGTCGCCGGCGGGTTCGATGGTGGAGAGGTTGTTGACGATGCCGATCTGCGCGCCGGGCACGTGTGCGCGCAGCGCCTCGACGGCCAGGCCGTGGCCGAGGTGCAGGTGGTAGGAGGCCCGGACGGCGGCGGTCAGGTCCTGCCGGCCGGGGGCCATCGCGCCGTCCAGGTGGCCGATCCAGGCGGAGCAGAGCGGCTCGTTGAGGGTGGCCCAGTTGGTCACCCGGTCGCCCAGCCGCTCGGCGACCACGGCCGCGTACTCGCCGAAGCGCAGCGCGGTGGAGCGCTCCGGCCAGCCGCCGCGGTCCTGCTGGGCCTGCGGGAGGTCCCAGTGGTAGAGGGTGGGGAAGGGCGTGATGCCGGCTTCCAGCAGCCGGTCCACCAGGCGGTCGTAGAAGTCCAGGCCGGGCGCGTTGACCCAACCGTCGGCCTGCGGCACCACCCGGGGCCAGGCGATCGAGAACCGGTAGGCGTCCAGGCCGAGCCGGCGCATCAGCTCCAGGTCCTCGGGCCAGCGGCGGTAGTGGTCGCAGGCGGTGTCGCCGGTGTCGCCGCCGGCGACCCGTCCCGGGGTGTGGGAGAAGGTGTCCCAGATGGAGGGTGCGCGGCCGTCGGCGTCCACGGACCCCTCGATCTGGTACGCGGCGGTGGCCGCGCCCCAGACGAAGCCGTCCGGGAGAGCACTGAGGTCGTTCACAACATGCCTTTCACGGAGGGTCATTTGACGGCGCCGGCGGTCAGCCCGGCCACCAGGTAGCGCTGCAGCAGCAGGAAGCCGGCCACCACGGGCACGCTCACCACCAGCGAGGCGGCCATCACCTGGTTCCAGTACACGTCGGTCTGGGTGGCGTAGCCCTGGAGGCCGACGGCGAGGGTGCGGGTCTCGTCGTCGGTCATCACGGAGGCGAACAGCACCTCGCCCCAGGCAGTCATGAAGGCGTAGACGGCGACCGCGACGATGCCCGGGACGGCGGCCGGGACGACGATCCGGACCAGGGTGCGCAGCGGCCCGCAGCCGTCCACCGCGGCGGCCTCGTCGAGGTCGCGCGGGATGGAGTCGAAGTAGCCGACCAGCATCCAGATCGAGAACGGCAGCGAGAAGGTCAGGTAGGTGAGGATCAGCCCGCCGCGGCTGCCGTAGAGCGCGACGCCGGTGGAGTTGCCGATGTTGACGAACAGCAGGAACAGCGGCAGCAGGAACAGGATGCCGGGGAACATCTGGGTGGAGAGCACCGTGACGGTGAACAGCCGGCGGCCGCGGAAGCGGTAGCGGCTCACCGCGTACCCGGCGAGGATCGCGATCAGCACCGAGCAGACGGTGGCGCCGCCGGCCACGATCAGCGAGTTGACGAAGTACCGGCCGAGCGGGACGGTCCGCCAGATGTCCAGGTAGGGCCGGAAGGTCAGGGTGCTGGGGATCCAGCGGAACGGGCCCTGGACGTCCTGGAGCGGCTTGAGCGAGGAGCTGAGCATCACCAGCACCGGGGTGAGGGTGAAGACCAGCAGCACCGCGAGCGCGATCCGGCGGGTCCACCGGTAGGAGGCGGGCGGGTCAATCATCGGCGTCCTTCCGGCGCGAGGTGGCCAGCAGGTAGCCGGCCGTCACCAGCAGCAGGAACAGCAGCAGCAGGACGGACATGGCCGAGCCGGAGCCGAAGTTCCAGGTGACGAAGGAGGACTGGTAGATGTGGATGGAGATCAGGTCGGCCGCCTCCGGGGCGGATTTGCCGAACAGCACGTACGGGGTGTTGAAGTCGTTGAAGGTCCACAGGAAGAGGACCAGCACCAGGACCAGGTTGACCGGGCGCAGCGAGGGCAGCGTGATCCGGCGGATCTGCTGCCACACGCCGGCGCCGTCCATCGCGGCGGCCTCGTAGAGCTCGCGCGGGATGTTCTGCAGCCCGGCCGTCAGGGTGAGGAAGGCGAACGGCCAGGACTTCCAGACCGAGACGGTGACCAGCGCGGTGAAGCTGTTGTCCCCGATCAGCCAGAACGGCCGGTCGGAGGTCAGGTGGAGCTGGTCGTGCAGCACGTGGTTGACCAGGCCGGTGTCGCGCTGGAACATGAACGACCAGGTGATCACGGCGGCGTACACCGGCAGCGCGTACGGGAGCAGGAAGGCCGCGCGGAGCAGGCCGCGGCCCTTGAAGGTGTCCTGCATGAAGATCGCCGCCGCGGTGCCGATCAGCCAGGACAGGCCGACCGACAGCACGGTGAAGGCGCAGGTCACCCAGAACGAGTGCAGCAGCGACCGGCCGACGGGGGCGCTGAAGTCCACCGCCACGCGGTAGTTCTCCAGACCGGACCAGGGGGCGGAGGACCAGTCCCGGATGAAGAACTGGGTGAGCCGGCGGAAGCTCATCACGATGCCGACCACCATCGGGACCAGGTGGATCAGCAGCTCCAGCGCGAGGGCGGGGAGCAGCAGCAGGTACGGCAGGGCGAGGCGCCGCGGGCGAGGTCGGGTCGGTCGCGCTCGCACGTCAGGACGCCGGCATCTGCTGCTGGGCCTTGGTCAGCTCGGCCTTGACGGTGTCCTCGGTGACCGGCTTGCCGGCGGCGGCCGCGGCGAGCAGGTTCTTCACGGCGGTGCCGATCAGGGTCTCGAACTGGCTCTCGTTCGCGACCTGGGGCAGCGGCTGGGCGCTGGTGGCCAGGACGTCGGCGAGCGCCTTGAGCTCCGGGGTGGCGAAGGCCGGGTCGGACTGGGCCGCCTTGACCGGCGGGATGGAGCCGTAGGTCTTGTTGAGCTGCTTCTGCTCCTCGTCCCCGGTCATGAACTTCACGAACCGGAGCGCGCCGTCCCGGTTCTTGGTGTTCTTGAAGACGGCGAGGTTGATGCCGGCCACCATCGAGGTGGTGGCCCTGGTGCCGGTGGCACCGGCCGGGACGGGGATCGGGGCGACCGCGAAGTCGTCCGGGTTCATGCCGTGCGACTTGAGGTTGGCGCCGGCGGACTGCCACATCAGCATCGCGGCCTTGCCGGTGGCGAAGTCGGTGACGGACTGGTTGTTGGCGTACTCGGCGTTGCCGGGGGCGGCGATCTTGTCCTTGGCGATGAGGTCGACGTACTGCTTGACGGCGCCGACCGCCTCGGGGCTGTCGAAGGCGGGCTTGCCGGCGGCGTCGAACCAGCCGGTGCCGTGCTGCTGGCCGAGCGCGAAGGCGTGGTGGACGTTCTCGGAGACGTTGCCGCCCTCGACGGCCAGTCCGTACTTGCCGTCCTTGGTGAGCTTCTGGCCGTCGGCGACCAGCTCGTCCCAGGTGGCCGGCGGGCCCGCGATGCCGGCCTCGGCGAAGGCCTTCTTGTTGTAGTAGAGGCCGTAGGCCATCGAGTACAGCGGCACGGCGGCCGGGTCCTTGCCGGCGGCACCGGCGGAGGCGATGGTGGCGGGCAGGAAGCGGTCCTTGCCGCCGATCGTGGCGAAGGTCGCGTCGTCGAAGGGCAGCAGTGCGCCGGTGGCCTGGAGCGAGGCGGACCAGGTGTTGCCGATGTTGAGCACGTCGGGGCCCTGGCCGGAGGCGGTGGCGGCGAGGATCCGGTTCAGCAGGTCGGACCAGGGCACCACCTCCAGCTTCACCTTGATGCCGGTCTGCTGCTCGAACTTTCTCAGCTCCGGCTCCAGGACCTCCTTGTCGTTCTCCAGGCTGGTGCCCTGGTTGGAGGCCCAGTACGTGAGAGTCTTGGGGCTGCTGTTGTCGCCGCTGCCGGCGCCGGTGGAGCCTCCGCCGCAGGCCGTGGCGGTCAGGACGAGCGTGGCGACAAGTGCGGTGGCGGCGGCGAGGCGGTTGATGCGCATGACCGTTGCCCCTCTCGGGCGGGGTGGCGTGGTGGGGGTGAAGTGCGGCCCGGGCAGGCTTACTTCAAGCCGTGATTTAACGTGTGAGAAAAGCTGGCGTCAAGAGTTTGTGCAGCGCTAGATTCAGCACCGGAAGGAGAGTCCATGACACTTCGAGGCAAGCAGACCGTGCGTGACCTGCGGCGCGGCAGCAGATCCACCCTGCTGCGCCGGCTGTACTTCGACGGGCCGCTCAGCCGCCAGGAGTTGGGGCGGATCAGCGGCCTGAGCGCCGGCTCGATCAGCAACGTGACCGGCGAACTGCTCGCCGACGGCCTGGTGGAGGAGTGCGGCTCGGTGGAGTCGGACGGCGGCCGGCCGCGGATCCTGCTCCAGGTGACGCCCGGCCGGGCCCACCTGGTGGGCGTGGACGTCGGCGAGACCCAGGTCCGGGTGGCGCTGTTCGACCTGGCGCTCACCGAGCTGGCCGCCAGCGACCACCCGCTCTCCGACAAGGGCCACGACGTGGACCACGTGGTGGAGCTGATCCTGACCGGGCTGGCCGAGGTGCTGCGCCGCACCGGCGTCGACCCGGACACCGTGCTCGGGGTGGGCGTCGGCGTCCCCGGCATCGTGGAGCAGGGCGATCCGGCCGAGCAGGGGGCCGGCATCGTGGTGCACAGCCAGACCGTCGACTGGGACGCGGTGCCGCTCGGCCGGCTGCTGCGGGCCGGCACCGACCTGCCGCTGCACGTGGACAACGGCGCCAAGACGCTCGGCCAGGCCGAGATGTGGTTCGGCGCCGGGCGGGGCGCGCAGCACGCGGTGGTCGCGCTGTTCGGCTCCGGGGTCGGGGCCTGCGTGATCGCCGACGGCGCCCGCTTCCGCGGCGCGACCAGCAGCGCCGGCGAGTGGGGCCACACCAAGGTGCACGTCGGCGGCCGGCGCTGCCGGTGCGGGTCGCGCGGCTGCCTGGAGGCGTACGTCGGCGCCGAGGCGCTGGTGGAACGCTGGGGCGGGGCCGCCGACGGCTCGGCCGAGAAGGCCGGGCTGGCCGCTCTGCTGGCTGCCGCCGAGGCCGGCGAGAGCGCCGCCGTCGAGCTGCTGGACGAGGCCGCCGAGTACCTCGGCGCCGCGATCGCCGACCTGATCAACCTGTTCAACCCGGAGCGGATCGTGATCGGCGGCTGGGCCGGCCTGCTGCTCGGCCCCCGGCTGCTGCCCGCGGTGCGGGCGGCCACGACGGCGTACGCGCTGCGCTTCCCCCGGGAGCAGACCTCGATCGAGCTCGGGCGGCTCGGCCCGGACGCCGTCACGGTCGGCGCCGCCACCCTGCCGCTCTCGCAGTTCCTCGATTCGGGCGGCGAGATCGCCGGCCGGATCGGCCCCGGGGTACCGGCCGCGGGCTGACCGCCGGCACCGACCCCGACCAGCGACGATGACTGGTCGGGCGACCCGATCGGCCGTCAACCGCGCTGCTGCGCACGGCAGATGACCGGCACGGCAACTCGGCGCCGGGGGTTGACACCCGCTCCCGGCGGCCCCGAGACTCCTGCCGGGGAGCGCTCTCCGAGCCCTCGCCGGACCGGTCCCGGCCACCCCCGGCACCGCCCCCGCGCCACGCCGGCCGGCGACCTACCGGCCGGTGCCGGGCCTGCACCACCGGAGCCCGCTCGACCGCGCCCCACCCCCACCCCCACCCACCGCAGGAGAAGCCCGTGAGGCTCACTTCAGCACGTCCCGACGGCGCACCCGCCGCCGGACGCCGCGGCCTGGCCGGACTGCTGGGCCTGGCCCTGCTCTCCGGCGCCGCCCTGGCGCTCCCGAGCACCGTCGCCCACGCCGCCGACACCCTGATCTCCCAGGGCAAGGCGGTCACCGCCTCCTCCACCGAGAACGGCGGCACCCCGGCCGCCTCCGCGGTGGACGGCAACAACGCCACCCGCTGGTCCTCCGCCGCCAGTGACCAGCAGTGGCTCCAGGTCGACCTCGGCGCCACCGCCACGATCGGCAAGGTGGTGCTCAACTGGGAGGCCGCGTACGGGAAGTCGTACCAGATCCAGACCTCCGACAACGGCACCGACTGGACCACCGTCTACTCCACCACCACCGGCACCGGCGGCACCGAGACCATCAACATCGCCGGCTCCGGCCGGTACGTGCGGATGAACGGCGTCGCCCGGGCCACCGGCTACGGCTACTCGCTGTGGGAGTTCCAGGTCTTCGGCTCGTTCGGCTCCACCGACCCGGGCAGCTGCGGCACCGCGAACGCCGCCCAGGGCCGGCCCGCCACCGCCTCCTCCACCGAGAACGGCGGCACCGGCGCGGCCCTCGCCGTCGACGGCGACAACGGCACCCGCTGGTCCTCCGCCGCGAGCGACCCGCAGTGGCTCCAGGTCGACCTGGGCAGCACCCAGCAGATCTGCCAGGTGGTGCTCAACTGGGAGGCGGCGTACGGGAAGTCGTACCAGCTGCAGACCTCCGACAACGGCACCGGCTGGACCACCGTCTACTCCACCACCACCGGCACCGGCGGCACCGAGACCATCAACGTCACCGGCTCCGGCCGGTACCTGCGGATGAACGGCACCGCGCGAGGCACCGCCTGGGGCTACTCGCTGTGGGAACTCGGGGTGCACACCGGCGGCGGCCCGACCGTGCCCCCGGTCCAGGGCGGCGGCGACCTCGGGCCCAACGTACTGGTCTTCGACCCCGGTACGCCCGGCATCCAGGCGAAGGTGGACGAGGTCTTCGCCAAGCAGGAGTCCAACCAGTTCGGCAGCGACCGCTACGCGCTGCTGTTCAAGCCCGGCACCTACAGCAACATCAACGCGCAGATCGGCTTCTACACCTCGATCGCAGGCCTCGGCCTGCGCCCCGACGACACCGTGTTCAACGGCGACGTCACGGTGGACGCGGGCTGGTTCGGCGGCAACGCCACCCAGAACTTCTGGCGCTCGGCGGAGAACCTCTCGCTGAAGCCGGTCAACGGCACCGACCGCTGGGCGGTCTCGCAGGCCGCGCCGTTCCGCCGGATGCACGTGCAGGGCGGGCTCAACCTGGCCCCGAACGGCTACGGCTGGGCGAGCGGCGGCTACATCGCCGACTCCAAGATCGACGGCACCGTCGGCAACTACTCGCAGCAGCAGTGGTACACCCGCGACAGCGCGATCGGCGGGTTCAGCAACGGGGTCTGGAACCAGACCTTCTCCGGTGTGCAGGGCGCCCCCGCCCAGGGCTTCCCCAACCCGCCGTACACCACGCTGGCCACCACCCCGGTCTCCCGCGAGAAGCCGTTCCTCTACCTGGACGGCGGCGCCTACAAGGTGTTCGTGCCCGCCAAGCGGACCGACGCCAGCGGGATCTCCTGGGCCGACGGCGCCGGCCCCGGCAGCTCGCTGCCGCTCGACCGGTTCTACGTGGTCAAGCCCGGCGCCACCGCGGCCACCATCAACCAGGCGCTGGCCCAGGGCCTCAACCTGCTGTTCACCCCGGGCGTCTACCACGTCGACCGGACCATCGAGGTGACCCGGCCGGACACCGTGGTGCTCGGCCTGGGCCTGGCCACCGTCGTGCCGGACAACGGCGTCACCGCGATGCGCACCGCCGACGTGGACGGCATCCGGCTGGCCGGCCTGCTGTTCGACGCCGGTACGGTCAACTCCCCCGCCCTGCTCCAGGTCGGCCCGGACGGCGCGAGCGCGAACCACGCCGCCGACCCGACCACCGTGCAGGACGTCTTCGCCCGGATCGGCGGCGCCGGCCCCGGCTCCGCCACCACCGCGATGGTGATCAACAGCAACAACACCATCGTCGACCACACCTGGCTGTGGCGGGCCGACCACGGCGCCGGGGTCGGCTGGAACGCCAACCCGTCCGACTACGGCATGCTGGTGCGCGGCAACGACGTGCTGGCCACCGGCCTGTTCGTGGAGCACTTCAAGAAGTACGACGTGGAGTGGTCCGGCGAGCGCGGCCGGACGATCTTCTACCAGAACGAGATCGCCTACGACGCACCCAACCAGGCCGCGGTCCAGAACGGCGCCACCAAGGGCTGGGCCGCCTACAAGGTGGACGACAACGTCAACGTCCACGAGGGCTGGGGCCTCGGCTCCTACTGCTACTTCAACGTCGACCCGACGATCCGGATGGACCACGGCTTCGAGGCGCCGAACAAGCCCAACGTCCGCTTCCACGACATCCTGGTCAACTCGCTCGGCGGCAACGGCCAGTTCGACCACGTGATCAACAGCACCGGGGCCGGCACCTCGGGCACCTCCACCACCCCGTCCAACCTGGTCTCCTACCCCTGACGGGTGACCCCGAAAAGCGGCGCTCCCTCCGTGCGGCCACACGGAGGGAGCGCTCTCCGGCACGCCCTGACGGGCCGTCGCCGAGGTGCTATAACACCGGTATGACTGACGCCCTCCAACCCACGGCAGCCCGCCCGGCCACCCTGGAGGACGTCGCCCGCGTGGCCGGGGTCTCCCGCTCCACGGTGTCCCGGGTGGTGAACGGCGTGCGCAACGTCGACCCCGCGATCCAGGAGACCGTCCGGCAGGCCGTCGCCGCCACCGGCTACGTGCCAAACGGCGCCGCCCGCGCGCTGGTCACCCGGCGCGCGGACACCGTCGCCCTGATCGTCTCGGGCGCCGGCGAGACCGGCGGCGACGGGATGCTGTTCACCGACCCGTTCTTCGGCCGGGTGGTCGGCGGGGTGCTGTGCGGCCTGCGCCCGCCCGGCATGCACCCGGTGCTGATGCTCGCCGACGACGACGCCTCCCGCGCCCAGGTGATCGCCTACCTGCGGCGGGGCAGCGCCGACGGCGCCCTGCTGGTCTCCACCCACGGCGGCGACCCGCTGCCCGCCCTGCTCGCCGAGGCCGGGCTGCCCGCGGTCCTGTTCGGCCGCCCCGCCGCCGCGCTGCCGCTCAGCTACGTCGACCTCGCCAACCACGAGGGCGCCCGGCTCGCCGCCGACCACCTGGCCGCCCGGGGCTGCCGCCGCGTGGTCACCGTCACCGGCCCCGCCGACCTGCCCGCCGGGCAGGACCGGCAGGCCGGCTTCCGGGAGGCGATGGCCCGGCACGGCCGGCCGTGGTCGCCCGAGGCCGCCGGTGACTTCACGCGCCGCGGCGGGGCCGCCGCGATGACCCGGCTGCTCGCCGAACACCCGGACCTGGACGGCGTGTTCGCCGCCAACGACCTGATGGCCCAGGGCGTGCTGGCGGTCCTGCGGGAGCACGGCAGACGGGTGCCCGAGGACGTCGCGGTGATCGGCTTCGACGACAGCAGCGCCGCCACCGCCGCCCATCCCCGGCTGACCACCGTGCGCCAGCCGGTCGAGGAGATGGCCACCCGGATGACCACCCTCCTGCTCGACCGCATCCGCCACCCCGGCGCGGCCCCCACCTCGGTCCTGTTCGAGCCGCGGCTGATCATCCGCGACTCCGCCTGACCCCGCCCGCGGGCGCCCCGCGCACGCCGCTCCGCCCGGGAACGGCGGATTCTCAGCTCTGCTTCAGACAGCACCCAGCCCGCTCCCAGGGTGTCAACCTCCGTCATTTACGATCAACAGGTGCCAAGCCTCACCGGACTCCCGCTCCAGATCATCGTCGCCCTGCTGGCGATCGCCGCCTTCGTCGCGACCATGTGGCTCTGGCCCAGACTGGGCGGGCAGGGCTGGAAGGCCTGGCTCGGACGGCTCGGCACCTTCTTCGGCACCCAGATCGTGGTGCTGGCCGCACTCGGCCTGGTGGCCAACTCGTACTTCGGCTTCTACACCACCTGGAGCGACCTGCTCGGCCTGGACGGCGGCCCCGGCAAGGTGGTCGACCACCAGCCGGGCGCCCGGGCCGTCAAGGTGACGGGCGAGCAGAAGATGTACTCCGCGCAGGGCTCCGCCAAGGACCGCGCCGGCGCGATCGAGAAGGTGGACGTCAGCGGCGCCGGCTCGGGCCTGACCGCCGACGGGTACGTCTACCTGCCCCCGCAGTACTTCCAGCCCGAGTACGCCACCGCCCGGTTCCCGATGGCGCTGGTGCTCACCGGCTACCCGGGCACCCCGGAGAAGCTGATCACGCTGCTGAAGTACCCGGAATCCGCGCTCAAGGCGATCGAGGCCGAGCAGCTGCCGCCGACCGTGCTGGTGATGCTGCGCCCGACCCCGGCCGGCGTGGGCAACCGGGACACCGAGTGCATGGACATCCCGAACGGCCCGCAGGTGGAGACCTTCTTCACCAGCGACCTGCCGAAGGCGATGGCCGCCGACTACCGGGTCTCCGACCGGCCCGAGGCGCACGCGGTGATGGGCGACTCCACCGGCGGCTACTGCGCGCTGAAGTTCGCCCTGCGCAAGCCCGACGCCTACCGCGCGGCGATCTCGCTGTCCGGCTACTACGAGGCACCCAGCGACCCCACCACGGGCGACCTGTTCGACGGCAACGCCGAGCTCAAGCGCGAGAACGACCTGCTCTGGCGACTGGAGAACAAACCCGCCCCGCCGGTCTCGCTGCTGCTCGCCACCAGCCTGAACGAAGAGAACTACCACGACACCCAGAAGCTGGTGGCCGCCTTCAAGGCCCCCACCCAGCTGTCCACCATCACCCTGGACACCGGCGGCCACAACTTCCACACCTGGACCAGGGAGATCCCGCCCGCCATGGAATGGCTCGGCCGCCGACTCGCCCCGCCCCAGACCCCCACCCAGCCGGCCTGACGCTTCGGCACCCAACCTGCTCCGGACTGCGCCGGACTGCGCCGGACGGGTGACTTCCGGCAGATCACAGCGCGCTCATAGGACGCGTTCACGGACCTCTCAGCAACGGCCGACAGCGTTGCCGCATGACCTCGACCCACTCCGTTCCTCCGACCAGCGAGCCGTGGCCCGAGGCTGCGGACCACCCGCCGCCGGCACCTCCGGCCCGGGCCGCGGTCGATGCCCCGTCACCGTCCGACCTCCCGTTCCCGCCGGTCGCTCTGCCCGAGCCCGGTCCCAAGGGCCCGGGGTCCTGGCGGGGCCGGCTGCGCACGCTCCCGGCCCGCGCCTGGCGCGGCCGCCCGGACGACCCGCGCTGGGCCCGCCCCGCGCTGCTCGGCCTGCTCGCCGCGACCGCGGTGCTGTACTTCTGGAACCTGACCGCCTCCGGCTGGGCCAACGCCTTCTACTCGGCGGCCGTGCAGGCCGGCAGCCAGAGCTGGAAGGCCTTCTTCTACGGCTCCTCGGACGCCGCCAACTTCATCACCGTCGACAAGCCGCCGATGTCGCTGTGGCCGATGGCGCTGTCGGTGCGGATCTTCGGGCTCAGCTCCTGGAGCATCCTCGCCCCGCAGGTGGTGATGGCGGTCGCCACCGTCGCCACCGTGTACGCCACCGTGCGGCGCCGGTTCTCCCCGCTCGGCGGGCTGGTGGCGGGCGCCGCGCTGGCGCTCACCCCGGTTGCCGCGCTGATGTTCCGCTTCAACAACCCGGACGCGCTGCTGGTGCTGCTGCTGACCCTGGCCGCGTACGGGCTGGTCCGGGCGACCGAGACGGCGAGCACCCGGTGGTTGCTGTTCACCGGCGTGATGTTCGGCTTCGGCTTCCTCACCAAGACCCTGCAGGCCTTCCTGGTGCTGCCCGGCTTCGCGCTGGTCTACCTGGTGGTGGCCCCGACCGGGCTCCGGCGCCGAATGCGGCAGCTGCTGCTGGGCGCGCTCGCGATGGTGGTGTCCGCCGGCTGGTGGGTGGCCATCGTCGAGCTGGTGCCCGCCTCGGCGCGGCCGTACATCGGCGGCTCGCAGGACAACGACTTCCTCTCCGTCACCTTCGGCTACAACGGCTTCGGCCGGATCACCGGTGACGAGACCGGCAGCGTCGGCGGCGGCGGGATGGGCGGCGGCCGGGGCGGCCAGGGCGGCGGGATGTGGGGCAGCACCGGGATCACCCGGCTGCTCGACGGCGACATCGGCGGCCAGATCGCCTGGCTGCTGCCCGCCGCCCTGGTCCTGCTGGCGGCCGGCCTGTGGGCCACCCGCCGCCACGGCCGCACCGACGGCGCCCGCACCGCCTTCCTGGTCTGGGGCAGCTGGCTGCTGGCCACCGGACTGACCTTCAGCTTCATGTCCGGCATCTTCCACCAGTACTACACCGTCGCCCTGGTGCCGGCCGTCGCCGCCCTGGTCGGGATGGGCGCGGACGGCCTGTGGCGGGCCCGGCGCCGCCTGCCGTACGCGGCGCTGCTGGCCGGCGTGGTCGCGCTGACCGCCTGGTGGGCGTACGTCCTGCTGGGCCGCAGCGCCGACTTCCTGCCGTGGCTGCGCTGGACGGTGCTGGTCGGCGGCCTGGCGGCGGCGGCCGCCCTGCTGCTGGCGGGCCGGCTGTCCGGCCGGCTCGGCGCCCGGGTGGCGACGGTGGCCGGTCTGGCCGCGCTGGCCGCCTCGCTCGGCGGTCCGGCCGCGTACGCCCTGGACACCGTGTCCACCGGACACTCCGGCTCGATCGTCACCGCCGGCCCGCGGGTGCAGAGCGCCAACGGCTTCGGCGGCCCCGGTGGCGGTGGTCCGGGCGGCGGTCGGACGGCCTTCCCGGGCGGCGGCGCCCCGGGCGGCCAGGCCCCGAACGGCCAGGCCCCCGGCGCCACCGGCGGCACCGGCACCACTGGTGGCACCGGCGGCTTCCCCGGCGGAGGGTTCCCCGGCGGCGGCTTCCCGGGCCAGGCCCAGGGCGGCGGCACCGGTACGGGCACCGGCGGCACCGGCGGCACCGGTGCCCGCGACGGGAACGGCTTCCGCGGCGGGATGGGTGGCGGCGGGATGGGTGGCCTGCTCAACGGCGCCCAGGTCAGCAGCGAGCTGGCCGCCCTGCTGAAGCAGGACGCCGGTTCCTACACCTGGGTCGCCGCGGCGGTCGGGTCGCAGAACCAGGCCAGCTACCAACTCGCCACCGGTGAACCGGTGATGGCCCTCGGTGGCTTCAACGGCACCGACCCGTCGCTGACCCTGGAGGCCTTCCAGCAGTACGTCGCGGAGGGCAAGGTCCACTACTTCATCGGCGGCGGCGGGATGGGCGGCGGAATGGGCGGCAACGGCGCCTCCGGCAACGACTCCTCGAAGATCGCCGCCTGGGTGGCGGCCACCTTCACCGCCAGGACGGTCGGCAGCACCACCGTCTACGACCTGACGGCGAAGTAGCCCACCCGTCGCACCGCAGTCCCCCGGCCCGCCGAACCCCCCGGCGGGCCGGGCCCGTTGCGTCCGCGACCCACCACCCGGCGTACCCGGTGCGCATCGTCCGAATGGGTGACGGATCGTCAATTCCCCGATGGTTCGCCCACCATGTGCCATGTTTCACCCAAGACAGGATTGACCCCGGCGGTGCTCCAACACCCCGGGGTCCGGCACAAGGTCAAGGCACCCCATGCACATTCATCGTAGCGCGCACCCGCGCAATTTCACGGTTCTCCCCAACTGCGTCCTCCAGGACCGGCGGCTCAGCTACACCGCCCGCGGCCTGTTGGCCGATCTGCTGTCCCGCCCGGACGGCTGGCGCGAGGACGGCCGCCGGATGGCCGACACCAGCCCCCAGGGCCGGGGGGCGATCCGCCGGGCGCTCCGGGAGCTGACCGAGGCCGGGTTCTACCGCGTCGACAAGGTGCGCGGGGCGGACGGCACGGTGCGCTCGGAGGCCCACGTCTTCGACACCCCGCAGCGCGGGCGACCGGATGTCCCCCTTCCGGCCGCCGGTGAGCCGAACTCCGGTGCCACGGACGCCCTTCCTTCAAAGGACCACGAGAAAGAACCCCCCGCCCGTCCCGAGGCGGTCGCCACCCTGATCCGGGTGCTCGGGCCGGAGCCGCGCCTGCGGCTCGCCGAGGCCGAGGCCCGGCACCTGGCACCGCTCGTCTCCCGCTGGCTGGAGCGCGGCAGCACACCCGCCGATCTGGCCCGGGCCCTGCTCCCCGACCTCCCGCCGACGGTCCACTCCCCGGTCGGTCTGCTCCGCAGCCGCCTGAGGAGCAGGCCGCTGCCCCCGGTGGAGCACCGCTCCCGGCCGGCCTTCGCCGAGTGCACCGCCTGCCACGACCCGGTCCCGCGGCCGGGCCTCTGCCCGCCCTGCACCGGTCTGGTCAGACCTCGTCCGGCCGTCGGCCAAGGTGCCCCGGTCACCCCGGCCGGCGCCGCCCGTGCCCGGGCAGCCATGCGCGGGGCGGGAGCGGCCGCGTCCCGCGGTTCCGGTCCGGGGCCGTCAGCCTTACCGATCGGCGCCTGAGCGGCGTGCGGCGGCGGGGACGGTCGCGGGGACGCCCCGCGCTCGGAGCAGGGCCGGCGGTGTCGCGGTCGTGCTTCCGGGGCGGGCCGACGGCCCGCCCCGGGGTCGGTCACCGGCCGGTCACCGGTGGGTCATCGGTGGGTCACTGGTCGGAGTAGCTGAGGTCGCCGATCGTCCAGCTGCTGATGTCCTCGATGGCGATCCGGTACATGCCGCCGGTGTGCGGCAGGCCGAAGCTCCCCTGGAGGATCTTCGCGAGGTGCAGGTGCAGGTGGGTGGGCCGGGGCTGCAGTTCGGGGACCGGCGCGCGCCGGCCGTCCCCGGCAGCGGTCGCGAACAGCGGTGAGAACGGCTTCAGGTGCTCGGACGCCTCCAGGACCTCCGCCACCCGTTCCCGCCACAGCGCCTCCGGCGCGAGCCTCCCGGTGATCACCGCCCCTGGCACGACCACGGTGAGGGGCATCTGATTGCTGTGCTCGGACTCCACCGTCGCGGCGATGTCAACGAGCAGCCCGTCAGGTTTCGACATGCGGCCAGCCTAAGCCTTCGCCGTCACCACCGTCAGTACGCCCGCCCCGGCCCGAGGAACCCCCGACGGGACGGCGGGGCGCGCCCGCTATCCGCCGAGCGGCGCGCCCTCGCCCGGGCCGTCCGTACGCCGTCCGCCGCCGGCGCCTGCCGCGCCGTCCCCGTGGCGGAGTTCGGTGGTGACCGCCCAGACCACGGAGACCGCCGGGACGGCCACCACCGCGCCGATCACGCCCGCCGCGATGCTGCCGCAGAGCACCGAGGCGGCGACCACCACCGGGTGCAGGTTGACGGCCCAGCTCATCACCAGCGGGTGCAGCAGGTGCCCCTCGATCTGGCCGATCACCACGATCAATGCCAGCACGACCAGGGCGATCACCGGCCCCTGGGAGGCGAACGCGACGAGCGAGGCGACGGCCATCGCGATCGGCGAGCCGACCAGCGGGATGAAGGAGGCGAAGAACTCCAGCAGGGTCAGCGGCAGCGCCAGCGGCACCCCGAGCAGGAAGAGCGCGATGCCGACCAGCACCGCGTTGGTGCCGGCCACGATGACGATGCCCCGGGTGTAGCCGGCGAAGGTGCGCCAGGCGGTGCGGCCGGCCCGGTGGTAGGGGTCGCGGGCGCCGGGCGGGAGCTGGCCCCTGGTCCAGAGCCACATCCGGTCGCCGGAGTGCAGCAGGAAGACGGTGGTGAACAGGGCGAGCGCGGCCCCGGTGGCGACCTCGACCGCCCGGCTGGCACCGCTGACCGCACTGCTGATCAGGGTCGAGCGGTGCTCGGCGAGGTAGGTGGTGACCTTCTTGCCCAGGTCGTCGAAGACCGAGCGGTCGACGTGGAAGGGCGGCCCGGTGAGGAAGTGCTTGAGCCGGTCCACCCCGCTCTGGAACTCCTCGCTCAGGGTGGTGGTCTCCACCGCCACCGTCTCCCCGACCAGTGCCAGCAGAGCCGCGATCAGGACCACCGCGCCGACCAGCGCCAGCAGGACGGCCAGCGAGCGGGGCATCCGGCGGGCGAACAGGTCGACCAGCGGCCGGAGCACCGAGGTGATCACCAGCGCCAGGAAGAAGGAGAGGGTGACCAGGTGGAAGCGGCCCACGATCATGAGGATCAGGTAGCCGGCCCCGGCGATCACCAGCAGCCGCCAGGCGTAGTCGGACACGCCGCGCAGCGCCGCGGACGGCCCCCGGTCCCGGCCCGGTCCGCCGCCGGGACCGCGGCGCGCCGCCCCTCGTTCGGCTGCGCGCCGCCGTGGCGCCTGGTTCCGGGGGCCGCGGCCGGGCCGTGCGGGGTGCTGATAGGACATCATCCCTGCATACCCGCCCGGTCCCGGTGCCGGCGGCTCCCGCGCCGAGCGCCGGCCCCACCGGACCGCGGCTTCACACCGGTGCCCGCCCGCACCCCGACGACCGCACCCCGCGCCTCAGCCCCCCGGGCGCCTCAGAAAGTGTTGGGTAATCGGGTGATCACTCGTTCTTGAGGTCGTCGGCGAGGCGGCGGGCTGCTTCGGTCTCGATGGGGCCGTGCGGTTCGATCT